>JAAYKJ010000132.1 GCA_012522505.1 Clostridiaceae bacterium | reverse complement strand
TTTGTATTTCCCGCTGCTTTGACCATGGCGACAACCGTTTTGGCCAGGCCAAGAAACGATCGGCAGATCAACCTGATCGCCACAGATCTGAAGCAGATGGTCCGTGCAAACCTGGATGAGCTGGAACGGTTTAAGAGCCTGAAATGGGGCAATTATCAACTGGGAGTAGCTGATGAACTGCAAAAGTCTGGGTACAGGTTATGTGGCTGTGACCTTTTATTCGAGGACAAGGTTCCGCTGGGCAGCGGGCTATCGTCCTCAGCTGCCATTGAGATAGCTACCGCAATAGCGCTGGTGTCTTTGGGGAATACCGCATTTGGCATTCAGCAGGATATAGATATGGTGGAGATGGCAAAAATTTCACAAAAAGCTGAACACAATTATGTGGGCGTGAAGTGTGGCATCATGGATCAGTTTGCATCGGCAATGGGGAAAAAAGACATGGCTATTTTTCTGGACTGCAGGGATCTGACCTGGGAGCTGGTCCCCCTAAAAATGGAAGGCTATGTACTGGTGCTGGCGAATACCAACAAAAAGAGAAGCCTCGCAGACCAAAAATACAACGAGCGAAGAAATGAATGTGAAACGGGACTTGCCCTGCTTCAGAAAGCAATACCTGAAGCCACATGCCTGAGGGAAGTCACCGTTGAGGATTTTTTAACGCATAAAAGCTTGATAGCCGATACGGTGATTCAAAAGCGAGTACAACATGTGGTTTATGAAAACGAAAGAGTGCTTAAATCGGTCAGGGCACTGAAAGAGAACAGACTTGAAGAATTTGGGCAACTTATGAACGCTTCCCATGATTCCCTGAGAGATTTGTATGATGTCACCGGAAAAGAGTTGGATACGTTGGTTGATGAGGCCAGAAAAATAGATGGTGTTTTGGGATCCAGAATGACTGGAGCGGGTTTTGGAGGCTGTACTGTAAGCCTGGTAAGGGAAGACAGGGTACAGGAATTTATCGCTCTTGTCGCAAAAGCATACGAAGACAGAATCGGATATTCCGCCTCCTTTTATGTATCTGAGATAGGCGACGGGGGACGGGAGATCAGAGACGATTGCAGATTCTGATCGGTTATGCTTGCCATGCAATTTTTATTGTGTTATAATTACACTCGGCACTTTTTTAGAAGTTCCTGCGTCATGCATAGTGAATAGAGAACGTGCTACTAAGCGAGGTGAAAAAAATGAAGGACGGTATACATCCAAACTACGGAAAAGCTGTTGTGAAATGCGCTTGTGGAGAAACATTTGAAACGGGATCAACAAAGAAGGAACTCCGCGTTGAAATATGTTCGCAGTGCCATCCTTTCTTTACTGGCAAACAGAAGCTGGTAGATACCGGAGGGCGTGTTGACAGATTCAAGAAGAAATATGGGCTGGAATAAAACCGGGCAACCCCGGTTTTTTTCATTTTGGTCTTTCCAACGCGGATATTCTCTCTTAACCGTATACATATGGGTCTTTTTGTTGAATATATTAAAGATGTTGAACATTTTTGAAGCACTCTATTTCCCACAATACCTTAGGAGTATTTGATAAACCTGGATTAGAATGAAGGGTAGATCCTTTCAAAACAGTGATGAGGTGGATTTGTGAAAAGGATGATGAAGCATACACTTTCATTGCTCCAAATATTACTCGGATCGATTATTCTTGCCTTGGCGATGAATCTCTTCCTGATCCCATATAAGATAGCACCTGGAGGTGTTTCCGGGATCGCAACGGTGCTGCTCCATTTGTCCGATGGGAAGATACCGGTGGGTGTTACAATGCTGGTCATTAATATCCCGTTGTTTCTGTCCGGACTGAGAGCTCGGGGAAAGTACTTCATTATCAAATCGATTGTTGGAGCCGTTCTGTTATCTGCCTTGATTGACTTGAGCGAGCCATGGTTATCGGATTTTGCTGTAAGATTTCTTTCAAGCACTAATGGTACCGAACCCCAGGACTTGCTGCTGTATGCGATTGCAGGAGGTGTAGCTTCCGGCCTTGGCCTTGGGTTCGTTTTCAAAGAGGAGGCTACGACAGGTGGAACCGATATGGCAGCCGCTTTATTGCATAAAGTGTTTCCCTGGATTCCGGTTGGGAAAATGCTGATCGTTTTGGATGGATTGGTGGTTCTGTTTGCAACCATTGTTTTCAAAAGCTTTCGGTTGGGGTTGTATTCCACTATAGCCCTATATCTATCCGCCAAAACGCTGGATGCCTTTCTCGAGGGCATAAACTTTTCCAAATCCTTAATGATCATTTCATCAAAAGCGGATATTATTGCAAAGAGCCTTATGGAGGAAATAGACAGGGGGGTTACCGGGCTTTATGGTAAAGGTATGTATACTGATAATCCCTATACGGTTCTGTTATGTGTTGTTAAAAAGGAAGAAATCCATAAAGTGAAAAATATCGTCAGGGAAATCGATCCCAATGCCTTTGTTTTGCTTACCGATGTCCGTGAAGTTTTGGGAGAGGGATTTTCACCCCATCATAAAGGCTGAAAGGCTTGATGTCGATCAGGTTTTCCGATATAATTTTGTTGGTTCATCTTTGGAAAAGGGTACTAAGAGACAGGGTTCATTACATGATTTACTTACAGGAAAAGCCTGCTCTTTTTCTGTTTTTATTGAATTATACCCTATCTTGAAGTAAAATAAAGGATAATCAACACATTCGCTTTATCATACGCACCAAACAAGACTGTTTTGATATAGTGCACGGAAGATAAACCGGATAATAGGTGGGAAGCACCTTGAGCACTGGGATTTTAAAAGAACAAAGAAAGGATAGAAAGGGTTGTACTTATGGATCAAAAAGAGATACTGTCTTTGAAAAAAACCGCTGCAAACATCCGTAAAGGGATTATTGCGGCAACCTCCGCTGCAGGTAGCGGACATCCGGGTGGGTCTTTGTCTATTACGGATGTTATGACTTATTTGTACTTCAAGGAAATGAATATTGATGTGAAGCAGCCAAAGAAACCCGACAGAGATCGCTTTGTCATGTCAAAAGGGCATTGTGCTCCCGTTCTTTATTCAACATTGGCAGAAAGAGGGTTTTTCCCCAAGGAGGATTTGCTCACACTGCGAAAGGTCGACAGCTATCTGGAAGGGCACCCCAACATGCATACGGTTCCAGGGGTTGATATGTCCACCGGTTCGCTGGCGCAGGGAATTTCCGCTGCAGTTGGAATGGCTCTGGCCGGAAAGCTTGATAAAAAGGATTATCGTGTTTTTGTTGGAATGGGCGATGGCGAGCTGGAAGAAGGACAGGTGTGGGAAGCTTCAATGGCTGCTGCACACTACAAGTTGGACAACATGGTCTGCTTTGTAGACTATAACGGGTTACAGATCGATGGTAAAATAACCGAAGTTATGAATCCTGAGCCTATTGCAGACAAATTCGTAGCTTTTGGCTGGTATGTCCAGTCTATTGATGCCCATGACTTTGAGCAGATTCACCAGGCTGTTGAGAATGCAAAGCAGCAAAAGGGAAAGCCGAATATGATTGTATGCCATTCCATTAAAGGAAAGGGCGTTTCCTTTATGGAAGGTCAGGCAGGTTGGCATGGAGTAGCTCCAAAACCGGAGGAACGGGATCGTGCGATTGCTGAACTGGACGAATATATCGCTTCACTGAATGCATAGGCCAACATGGCGCTGCATGAATTTCAATATTCAGGCAGATAAAGCGATGTATGGGCAGATCCTGAATTGAAAATTAGTTTCGAATAAACAAACGAGAGGGGAGTATTTATGGCGGATAAAATTGCAACCCGTGCGGCTTATGGTGAAGCTTTGGCTGCGATGGGATCGGATGAAAAAATAGTGGTACTGGATTCTGACCTTTCCAAATCCACAAAAACAGACATGTTTCAGAAAAAATACCCGGAACGGCATATCAATATGGGAATCGCAGAAGGGAACATGATGGCAGTTGCAGCGGGGCTTGCTACCTGTGGGAAAACCGTATTTGCCAGCTCTTTTGCGATATTTGCATCAGGAAGAGCATTTGAACAGGTACGAAATTCTATAGCCTATCCGAACTTAAATGTTAAGATCGGTGCTACCCATGCAGGCATATCGGTTGGAGAGGATGGGGCGTCCCATCAGGCTATTGAAGATATCGCATTGATGCGTGCCATCCCGAACATGACGGTAATCAGCCCCTGTGATTCCTATAGTACTAAATTTGCGGTAAAAGCCGCTATTGAAAATGAGGGGCCGTATTATTTACGTTTAGGTCGCCTTAATGTGCCTGTTATTTATAATGAAAACACAAAGTTTGAGCTGGGCAAGGGAGTTCTACTGAAGGACGGTACAGACGTTAGTATCATTGCTAACGGGCTGATGGTGCAATATGCGCTGGAAGCTGCAAAACAGCTTGAAGAAGATGGCATAAACGCCAGGGTGAT
>JAAYKJ010000002.1 GCA_012522505.1 Clostridiaceae bacterium | reverse complement strand
TGGCAACAGACGACATAAATACCACTCATGAAAACAGAGCGGTAAGCGGACTGGTACTGACCAATGATTATGACCCGGACGGAGGTGTATTGACAGTAACCGCCACACCTGTTGTTGGTCCTTCAAATGGAACATTAACCTTAAAAACTGACGGATCATATACTTATACTCCGAACACCGGATTTATAGGTAAAGATTTCTTCGAATACCGGGTATGTGATAATAGCGGATTGTGTGATACTGCATTAGTTACAATCACCGTATTTGCAGAGCCTGACGATGAAAACCGTCCGCCGGTTGCCGTTGAGGACAATTATGTGGGGTATGTTAACACCACTGTTATTGGAGAGTTGCTGCCCAACGACTACGATCCTGACGGAGACAATATATCAATCAGCACTACACCTGTCATATCACCAGAGTCCGGAACTTTGACAATCAGCTCAGACGGATCATTTGTATTTGTTCCGGATCAGGATTTCACAGGATTGGTAACATTCAAATATAAGATATGTGACGATGCTTCAACTTCATTATGCGGAGAAGCATTTGCAACTATCGACATAAGAGATAAATACCGTTCCAATACCACTGTTGCTGTTGATGATGCATACTTCACCACAGAAGACACCGAATTTGCGGGAGACGTATCAGAAAATGACTATGATCCCGAAGGAGACGATCAGGTATCCTTTACACTGATAGCTCCGCCTTCACACGGAACAATCGCACTGCAGCCATCAGGCAAGTTCGAGTTTATCCCTCACGGTGGCTTTACAGGAAATGATCAGTTCATTTATGAAGTTTGCGATGATGGCGATCCTGAGGCATGCGACAAAGCCACAGCCTATATTGTAATCGAAAAAGTTCCGACTGACACGATACCGGGCGATGATGGCGAACAGGAACCATGTGAACTGTTTATACCTGACGGATTTTCACCAAACGATGACGGCATAAACGACTACTTCAAGATCGTTTGTATGGAAGATTATCCAAATGCCAGCATTGAGATTTACAACCGTTGGGGTAATAAAGTATATGAAAAAGAAAACTACGGAAACACTGATCGTTGGGGATCAACAGATGCATGGTGGGATGGAAGGTCCACAAACAAGCTGACTGTGGGCAAAGAAAAACTACCGGCTGCCACATACTTCTATATCTTGTATCTAAACGATGGAAGCGATCCGATAACCGGTTTTGTTTTCCTTAACAGGTAATAATATGTTTAATCTGAAAAAAATGAATAAAATGAAATTCAAATTAAATATCGCAAAAGGGTTAGGGATTCTGCTCCTGGTAATCGTAGCCAATGCTTCCTTTGCACAACAGGATCCTATGTACACTCAGTACATCTTCAATACTCAAACCATTAACCCTGCTTATGCAGGAACATGGGAATCATTAGGTTTCATGGCGCTGACCCGTCAACAATGGACGGGTTGGGACGGCGCCCCGCAAACCTACACCTTCTCTTTGCAGTCACCAATGAAAAATGAGAAAGTTGCATTGGGGCTGAATGTTATAAGCGACAAAGTTGGAAGAGAAAAAAGGTTTGGAATGTTTGCCGACTACTCCTATATGGTGAGATTCACCGAAGTTACAAAACTAAGGATGGGAGTTAAAGGAGGATTTACGAACTACTCCAACAATCTGCAGGCATATGATCTATACCCGGGGGTCAACGACCCCCTCTTCCAGGGTGAGGTCGATAAAAAGTTAAGGCCTAACTTCGGCGTAGGACTGTTTCTGTACAATCCCAAATACTATGTCGGAATTTCGGTTCCCAAGCTACTGCAGAACGACTTTGAATCAAACTATAACAATTACTCGGTGCAAGCCGAAATGAGGCACTACTTCCTTGAAG
>JAAYKJ010000131.1 GCA_012522505.1 Clostridiaceae bacterium | reverse complement strand
GATTGTTAAGGCGCATAAAGATATGACCAAGGAGCGGTGAAGTGGAAAGAGAACTTAGCTTTTTAGGAAATCAGCTGATAAAGCTTGGAAAAATAACTGAAGAACAACTGGCAGATGCCTTAGCGCAACAGAAGAAGCTGGAAGACCACGGGAACAAGGGTATGCTTGGTCAAATTCTTGTTGATATGGCTTGCTGCACGCAGGAGGATGTGGCACAGGCGATGGCTAAAAAATCCGGCTCAATTTTCTTTTCTTTGAGCAATTATCCCATCGACATGCGTGCAATGAATCTGATTTCGCCCGAAATCTCGGCAAAATATCAAGCACTGGCAATCGGTTTTGATAAGGACAGGCTTCAGGTAGCTTTGATGAATCCCAATGACCTGATTGCGCTGGATGATTTGCGGATTCTAACCGGTTATGAAATTCAGCCGGTTGTGGTTCCAGACCAGGAGTTGAAGAATGCGATCAAGAAATACACGCAGGAAAGTGCTGTTGTTGATCATGAAGAGGCAAACAAGAATGAGATAGCCAATACAAACGATGAGCTTGAGGATGAGAAGCCTGCCGTTCAACTGGCAAATCAGATATTTAATCTGGCGGTTGAGGCAGCAACCAGCGATGTCCATATAGAACCCCAGGAAACGATGCTGCGTGTACGGTTCAGGATTGATGGTGTCCTGCATGAAGTCATGCAACATCCCAGCCGTGTTCATCCTTCACTGATCTCCAGGATAAAGGTACTGGCCGGCATGAATATCGCCGAACGCCGTATTCCCCAAGATGGTCGCATCACCCTGAAGGTTGATTGCAATACGATTGATGTCCGTGTTGCTTCGTTGCCATCTGCATATGGTGAAAAGCTAACATTACGGCTTTTAAATCGCAGCAGTCGCTTAATTACTCTAAGCGAGCTGGGCTTCCCAGACTCACAGCTGAGGGAATATATCAACACGCTCGAAATGCCATACGGCTTTATCTTGATCACCGGACCGACAGGAAGTGGGAAAAGCACAACCATGTATGCCTCTCTGGCCAGGTTGAATTCTGTAGATAAAAATGTCATTACGCTGGAAGACCCTATTGAGAGAAAAATGGATGGACTGAACCAGATCCAGATTAACGCTAAGGCTGGAATGACTTTTGCTTCCGGGTTGCGAGCAATCTTAAGGAATGATCCGGATATCATCATGGTAGGAGAAATAAGGGATTATGAAACTGCTAGAATTGCTGTTGAATCAGCTTTAACCGGGCATCTTGTTCTGTCGACGCTGCATACGAACGATGCTGCCGGAGCCATATCCAGACTTGGAGATATGGGAGTGGAAAGGTATTTGACATCTTCTGCCCTTGTAGGAGTTGTTGCACAAAGGTTGATGCGAATCCTGTGCCAGAACTGTAAAAAACCTTATGTGCTTTCAAGGAGCGAATTGAATCAAACCATACCGGACTTTCCGCTTGAAGACCATGAAACGGAAGCAACGCTGTACCACGCCCGCGGATGCATGCTTTGTAACCATACCGGATATAAAGGACGCGTGGGAATCTATGAATTTATGAAGGTGGATGAAACCATTCAAAGAATGATCATGAACGGTGCGTCAACAACCGAGCTAAACCGCTATGCTGTTAACAACGGGATGATTACCATGCGACAAGACGGGCTATTGAAGGTGAAAAAGGGAATCAGCTCTATGGAAGAGCTGTTGCGTGTAATGATTTAATTATATGATCGGAACTATACATGGTGGTGAGTATATTGACCCGTATGATAAAAAGCAATCAAGGTTCATCAATGCCATTAGTCCTTTTGATAATGGTCATATTGGTTATTTTCAGTGTCACGGCACTGTCACTGGGTTCAGCCAGTGTGAAAAATGCAGATAATCAGGAAAAAAAGCTTCAAGCCTACTATTTGGCACGTTCCGGGACAATTGCCGTTGCTTCGTATATTGTGGAAAACCCTGACGACTTAACAGATTCCCAGATGAACAGCTTTGTAAATAAGCTTTTGGCTGCCGGAACCAGTGAAGCCTTTCAATTGGATGCATCTGATAGGGGAGAGATAGTGGTTACAATTGAACAGCCATCCGATAAAAAGCTTGTCGTGCAGTCCACTGCATCAATCGATGCCATATCGCAGACGGTATCGTTGGAAATACTGATTGAAAATTATACAAGCGATAAAAAGTTCTCAAAAGCCATATTTTCAAACGGGAATATTTTCATGACCGGCGGAACCACTGTTACCGGTGATATGGCAGCTATCTCAGATGATGCAAGTGTTTCGATAAGCGGAGGATCAACAGTGGATGGCGTTATCTATATATCACCAGATACCGATCCATCCAAGGTTACAAGCAGTGTTCCTGTTGAAGTTGTACATCTTGAGACCATACCGGATTTCCCCAAGCCTTATTTTCCGAAGTTTCCGGAACCACCTGCAATTTCTCATACCGGAACAAGCCTTATTGTGGACTGGTCTGGGGATAAAACCATCAGCGAAAGTATTCATTACAGCGAAAACATAACCGCCAATAACAATACCCTGTTCATCCGTGCAGACAGCCCTATGAAAGTTCGAGCGGGAAGCTTAACGGTTGGTGGTGGTGCTTGCATGCAGATCGATGCAAACCATGGGTTGGATTTGTTCATCGATAACAATATGGTGCTTTCCGGTGATAATGTGATCAATATCAACACCGATCACGACATCAATATTATCACCCCTAAATTCTCATACACATATGGCCAGTGGGAGATCAACAGAACACCGGGCAAAAAAGGCAGGGTAAATCTCTATGTAACCGAAAACTTAGGAATTGTGGGTGGCTCAAACATCAATTATGTTGAAGGACAAGAGGCGTTGGCTACTCTTTTGAATATATATTATGCCGGAAAAAATCAGTATTCAGACAATATCAGACTTACGTTGGAAAATGGAACCAGCCTTGCAGCATCACTCTATATTGAGAATGATGATCTGCAGATCAGTGGAGGACATCATTTTTATGGAAGAATCATTTCCGGCGGTGAAAACATAAGCATAAATGGTGGCTCTGGCATCATTGTTGAATTGCTCTACGCTCCCGAAGCGGTAGCAGATTTAACCGGAGGTGTACAGATCAACGGCAGTATTGTTGCGGACAGCATCAGCATTAGTGGCGGTTCTAACATCGTCTATAAAGAACTGGATGTTGATGTGGATGATTTCACAGAAGAAACAAGTGATGATAAAATCACCTACAAATACGGAAATTGGTTTTAGGGGGGAGGATTTTTATGAAAGTACAGCCGCTAAGGGAAGTAAAGGGAATGTCGATTGTGGAAATACTGGTATCTTTCTTTATTCTTGTTATCATCGCTGTTGCCATCCTCCCAAGTCTGGTCTTTGGATATAAGCAGGTTTATGATTCCGGGAAAAAAAGTGCTGTGGTATACTCGGTTCAGGAAGAAATTGAGAAAGAGATTGTCTTGACATCTGATGGAACGGCGACGATTGAAATACAGTTTGGAACGGCCATATTCTCTGTAAAGGGAAGTATTATTGAAAAAGAAGAGGTTTATGATGCTCAGGGGAACAAGACGAAAGCGAAAGTTTTTGTACCAAAAAAATAGTGCATGCCGCTACCAGGCAGGTGTAACCCTGATGGAGCTTTTGGTCGTCCTGATGCTGCTGGTTATTGTCCTGGGAATAGCCTTTACTTTTTATTATTTTATCAACCATTCCTTCAACAGAGGAAGCGATCAGCATGTATTGCAAACCGATATCAGGCTTGCAGGTGACTTTATCACCAAAGAGATAAGAAATGCCACTGAAATTGAAGTGCTACCGGTACCGTTTGAAGAGGATCCGTCATGGCGGTATATTTATTTGGAAAGCAACAGCATTAAATCCAAAGTTGCAGGTGCAGTATCAAGCATAACTGAAGAAACCATTGTTGGTACGGAATTGTTTGCTTTTAGAAAAGATGAACCATCCGGACGTTATTTTGTGAAGATAGAAATCCAGGGAAAGAAAAAAGAAGAACAATATACTCTGACCACCGAAATCCTTTTGAACAATATCAAAAGCGTTGCAGAGCCGTTATCCGGAAATGCGATTCGCTATAAAAAGTTAGAGTGAACCAGTTCAGCTAACGCTGAAGTTCAAACATTACGAAGTCACTACGATCATGCATTTTACGGAATGAAACAAGATTCCTGGCTGCCGTCAGGGATATTCTTTTGCGAAACCGCCATATTCTTGATAGCATTTGACGACTTGTACTCTTTCCTGTATTTTGACGGTGCCATGCCGTAATACTTTTTGAATGCTTTACAAAAATAGTTACTGTCGTTGTAACCAACCTGAGTTGTAATTTCCCGGATGTCGAAATCGCTGCTGAGCAAAAGTTCTTTTGCCCGTTTCATACGAATCATTAGGGTATATTCATAGATGGTATAGCCAAATTCACTTTTAAAAAGCTTTAACAAATATTCCTTACAAAGATAACATGTCTCTTCGAAATAGTTTAGGGAAATGTTTTCATCGAAGTGACTTTCAATATAGGACCTGATCCAGTAAACCTGTTCCTTTTTTTTATCCTGTTGATCCATGTATAGCTTGTTGTAAAGGGTATCAAAAGTGTGTATGATGAATTTCTTCAACCACTCAATACCGTTTAGTTTGGTTTTCGGTAAACCCTCTTCCAGATATTGTGACAATTCATGCTCCATGGATAAGCCCAAGTGAAAGGCGATGTTGTTGATTACAAGTGAAAATTCGAAAACAGTCTTTTTAATATCGTTTACTGAAAAATCCCTGGCCATGTCAAGCAGATTAAAAAATTCCTGAATAGTGTTTTTGTAATGATTTACGTTGCCAAACCTGAAGCTGTTCAATATCAAATCTTTTCTATCCAGAAAAAAGAATTCGATATAGGGTTTTTTCTGTCCCCTTTGGATCAGATCCATTTTTCATCTCTCCAGTTCAACAAATTCCCATTTTAAATAATCATTGTGAGGTATATATATAAAGTCTGTTTCGGCAAAAAATACGAAATTTATTCAAAGTTTGTTGTCACAACATGAAGAATATAGTAACTGATTTTATGGATAAAAGCACCTTAATTC
>JAAYKJ010000130.1 GCA_012522505.1 Clostridiaceae bacterium | reverse complement strand
TAAATCTCAAAACACTTTCTATTCATACAACACTGTAGAAATAATGTGGATTAATCTTTTTTTGGTGTTCTTGACGGTCAATTTTAATGTGTTACTCTGATTATGGCAAAAGCAAATTCCTATCATACAAGAGAAAGAGTTCTGACAGCATTATCACGGGAAGTACCCGACAGGGTACCCATTGACCTGAGTTGGGGATTCTCCCCTGCATTTCTTGCGAAATTCACAGAGATCACCGGGGAGACGGATTACGAAAAGTACTTTCATATTGATGTCCGCCTGGTTCATTTTCAGGAGACAGAGCAACCATCCGACTATCGCAGGTATTTTGAAGGAAGGCCTGACCCTCAGCATATTCACTGGAATGAATGGGGAATTGGTTTAAGAAAATCACAGGACTCAGACTTTCATTTTGAACAGATAGAATCACCTTTGAAACATGCACAAACCGTAAACGAGATTATTGATTATCCATTCCCGGATTTTATGGAAAAATACCGGTGGATTGGACTTAAGGAAAAAATGGAAAAGCTGCGTTCTGAAGGGTTGGCAACATGCGCACCCCTGGCGATGACCCTTTTTGAGACGGCATGGCAAATCCGTGGCTTTGAAGAGTTTGTCACAGACATGATGACCGGTGATGAAATGGCAGAATGCCTGCTGGATAGGCTTACAGATCTGCGGGTGGAAATGGCTCGGAAATATGCCGAAGCCGGCGTGGATGTCCTGATGCTGGGGGATGATGTAGCGATGCAGACTGGAATGCTGATCAGCCCGCAGCTCTGGAGAATCTGGTTGAAACCCCGGATGGTAAGGATCATTAATGCCGCAAAGTCGATTCATCCACGGATACATATTTTTTACCATTCTGATGGAAACCCATCCGCAATCATTGATGAACTGATAGAAATCGGGGTTACTGTTTTAAACCCGATACAGCCCGAATGCATGAATCCGGCCGAAGTAAAGAAAAAATACGGAGACAGGCTTGCATTTTGGGGAACAATGGGGGTTCAGAGCACCCTTCCTTTCGGAACCCCGGAGGACGTCCGGGCGGAGGTTAAGCTAAGGATGCAGACCATCGGCAGCGGCGGAGGATTACTGCTGGGGCCTTCTCATATGATTGAACCCGAGGTGCCATGGGAAAATATCATCGCATTTTTTAATGCGGTCGAAGAATATGGATATTACAGATAGCCATACGGATATCGGGAGGTTCAGATATGGAGTATAAGGAGAACTGGGATAAAGCCAGAGAAAGGCTGAAAGCATTCTGGAGCTACAGCTGCATCGATCGGTGCGCTCTTTCGGTTCAGGCCCGCAGAACCGGGGCTGATATGCCTCCACAGCCTGAAGTTGATCTTCTGACACAATGGACCGATACCGATTACATCCTCGACAGCGCAGAAGCGCGGTTCAGGGAAACCTATTATGCCGCGGAAGCCATACCCTGCTATCACCCTTTTATTGGTTCTGGAAGTATAGCTGCTTTCATGGGATCACCTTTAAACTTCGCCAAAGACACGGTTTGGTTTTCACAGGTGATTGATGACTGGAGTGGTTTTACCCTTCAATTCGATGAGAATAACCAATGGTGGAAAAAAGTCATCGAACTGACCCGGGTCGCCCTGGAAAGGGGTAAAGATAAATATTTCGTCGGATTGACCGATTTCCATGGTGCCGGGGACAGCCTGCTTTTGCTTCGGGGATCGCAGAACCTGTGCATGGATTTTATTCTGAACCCCGATGATGTAAAAAACGCGATACGTTATCTTACGGATGTAATCATCCAATGTTTCAACGTACTGTCGGAAATGATCCTGAACCGACAGGACGGCATTACTACCTGGATGGGTCTGTGGGCCGAGTACAGGCATGATGTCCTTTCGGAGGATGTCGCAGCGTTGATTTCTCCGGATATGTTTCGTGAATTCTTTAGGGAAGAGTTAGAGCAGTATTCTGGTCAGCTGGACAAATCCATCTTCCACCTGGATGGGCCGGATGCACTGCGGCACCTCGATTTCCTTCTGGAAATACCGCAAATCAATGCCATACAATGGGTTCCCGGAGACGGGAAACCTGAAGCCGTCGGTTGGATACCGGTTTTGAAGAAAATTCAGGATAAGGGTAAGGGGCTTTTTGTGTATTCCTCCGCTTCCAACGTGGAAAAGCTTCTTTCGGAACTGAAGCCCGAAGGGCTATTCATCCATGTGTATGACATTTTTGACAATCAGGATGACGCGGACAGCTTTATCCGAAAGGTCGAAAAATGGTGCTGCAGCAGATAATTGCATATGGTTGAAACCCTTGTTTATTATTCAGTGTTAGTTGATATTCCTCACTTGTGCAAAATGCTATCCCTCCGCCCCATGTCATCATTATGTTTGATTCATGGAGTGTACTTACCACCGTATTCTTCTTTTGCTGCCCTGGTCCATTTTGCAACAAACTCACTTTTTGCCTCTGTATATCCATCCCGGTCATGTTCATGTTGCTCTATCAATTTTCGCTTTAGCTCTCCATATTCTTTAGCCACTTCCGGATGCATTATCAAATAGTCTCTGAAATACAATTCACCCCAATCTCCCGGAAATCGGATATGAAGATGAAAAACTCTTTCAGCAAAACCTTCCGGGGTATATCCTTTATTCAGCGACATTTTGAATTCAGGCTCCATCTGGCAAGACATCATTATCCATCCGGCATTTTTCAGCTTCGTTCGTAAGGTTTCAATATCACACTGTCTATCCACTTCCAACAAGATATCCACCGTTGGTTTTGCTATCAAGCCTTCAACTGCACTGCTTCCGATATGGTTTATACGTTTGATAACTTTTTGACCTAAAGCCTTTATGATTTCTTCCTTTTCAATAGAATACCATTCTTTATATACAGGGTTATGATCCCGTAATATAATTGGAAACAGCTCCCACAGTTCTTCCAGTGTCATTTCATACAGTGCCTTTCCCATAATAACCTCCCGATGTTGTTTTATTTATTGAGTGTTACTTTTGTACTTCTGCAGGAATGCCGTAATAAGCTCCTTCTTTTCTTTGGCTCTTACTTTTATGTAACCTTTGTCATAAGCAACCCACAGGACATCTTCTTTGTATTCAAGCCATTTCCAGCTTTTTATTCGTTCCCATGTAATGATATTGGAATTAGAAGACACCTGAATACCTTTATCTGTAAACCGGTATTCCCTCTGATACAAGATAAAGAGGATGTATAAAGAATAAAAGATAAGAAAAGAACCGTTGAAAATATTCTCTTGAGATACCATCATAGTTATAATAGAAAACAAAAATAAAATGAAACTAAACAATGCATATATAAGACAGAAAAGATGTTTTCCATGACTTCGTACAATGATGCAAGTTTCAGAATCCTGAACCTTTAAGCTTGAACGCCATTTTAGTATTTCAAGGATAAAGAATGTGATAGATAAAAGCGCTCCGACAATATTAATAATTATTTGAAATATACGATCCATATCCAACTTACCTCACATTTTTTATTCTATAAATGAATAATCGCATCTCTTCCGAAGTTCCTCAAGAAACTCTTCTTTATGAAGAGGAGATACTAAAACAATGCTGCCATATCTGATCTCAATTCGATCGATTGACAACGCTGCAGATGAAAGCGGGTTCCTGGATTCTTTTACTGAAATGATCTTTTTATAGGGGACATATTCTTTTATAGGCCCACATCTGATGACCAAGTTCTCCTGGTCGAAAAAGTAATATGTTCCAAACCAGATCCAAGCTACAAAACTAATGAGTAAAGCATAAATAATGAAGAAAACAGGCGATAGCTCCCTCGCAAAAGCTGCATATGTCGTTGCATACAAACCAATTGTCATTGGAACCCAGATGATGACTCCGATCCACCAATCTTTTTTTGATTCATATCTCATATTACAACCTGCTTTCATAATCGAACTTAATATCCTATATGCAACAGTAAAATAAATAACCGTTCTGTCTGCTGCATCTTGATAGGTTCGATACCGTAATTCTTCCGACTTTTTCTACTCATACCCGCCTTTTGCACTTGGCATTTTTTTGTATTCTTCCCTATCGTATATCATCTGTTCAATCTCATATATCAGATCTCTTAACGCGGTGGACTTTTGGTCTTTCGTCGAGTGCTCATCCTTCCAGAATATCTCTCTGATCTCCCCATCCAGTTCTATTCTTAAGTAATATGAGCTACAGGGCATTACTAATGTAATTGTACCATTAGGGTCTGCCGGATTAGGCTTAAATTCTGCAGGATAACTGAGGATATCGATATCTCTGAATTTTTCTTCGATTAAAATCATTTCTTCTTCCGACAGTTGAAAACGAATGGTAGAAAACCCCTTCACCAGGTCTATTGTAAACGTATTGTCAAAAGTATTTATGATGTTTCTGGCGTAATCTCCAAACCCCAAAATAAAATTAAACTCACCGGATGACTTTTTTTCAAGTTTGCTAAAATCCGGTATCCTGAAATTTTTAACCTCTTTGAGATAATCAGGGTTTGGGATCTTATTAGTGCAACCCGATAAAACAAAAACAATCATCATTGCTGCAAACCAACATTTTCTCATGGAACCACCCGCCTTTAAAAACTCAATTACCATCTCTTTCAATAACCCGATAAGAATACACTTTGCCATGATCAGAAAGCAAGCTGGTCGATTGTCCATCCCCTAAGGGATCACAGATGATAAACTCACCATCTCTTGCTCCAGTAATAATAACCCAATGGGTTATACCGGTTTTATGGTATTTCACATTCACAATAGGCAATAAGCCCTTTTTCAAATCACTTTCAATCATTCTGTTATTAAAGATGCGTCTATAACGATAGTCGATATTGGGGAAAGCCTCATTGATTTTATACCATATCAAATCAGCGCCTTGAAAGCCATTGAATTGTGTAAGCTTGTCATTGAATTCCATTGGCGTTATGGGTGAATCCAGCTGCGATATGGCTGTCGCTACGCAGGAAACAAGGCAGCCCGTACTACCCATTTTCCTTTGAGAAGCTCCAATTTCTTCATCTTGCCATTCAGGATCGTTTTGCCGGTAATAACTTAATTCCGGCACAGCATAATCTTGTGTTGGAATAAGCCTGATTCCATAAGTCTTAATATAATATACTCTTCCAACGTATAAAGCGAGAATAACAATTGCAATCATTATAACAATTGATACGCTGAGTAAAGAATAGTATAAACGTTTCTTACCGGAAGACGCCTTATTGATTCTTTCGAGTAATTTCCTCATATCTCCCCCATTAATACTGTATTCTAAGAATCCCTTAGGTCATTCCATTTTTTATCCTTGTATAATATAGCATCTGTTTTCAGTTGCAACTTCAAATCCTAAATCCAGGTATAGTTTTATCGCTTTTTTATTATCACCATCTACAATCAGATCAATTTTGTCTGCTTGAAAGGACGTAAATGCCGTATCTATCAGGTAACTTAGAACTGCCCGTCCGTATCCCCTTCCACGGAAGCTTTCCTTTACTGCAACAATTTCAGCAGTTGCGCTTCCATCTCTGTTTAATCTTAACACACTGTAAGCAATCAGAATACCACTCTCGATTAATGAATAAACAAACCGGTTCTTTCTAATATCTTTTATAACATCCGCTCCTGAAACATACACACCAGGAAAAATAGAATCATGCAGACCCATAAAACTCAGATAACAATCCGTCGGTAATTCAGTAATGTTCATCGTGAGTACTTTCGAATTGTGTTTCTTTTTCTTTAGGATTAAATGATATTCATTCACTTGACGGCTCGCATGAATCGAATCCAGAAAACTTACGCACTCTACATTTTCCTTTGGGAAAAAGAAGGTATATTTCATATGAATATCGTTTGATGTCCTAAATTCCTCAAAAAGCAACCTGGCTACGGCATTGTAATCTCCTTTTCGGGAATCTATCAGCATGTTGCAGTCTGCATTGTTTCTGGCTTTATCAATATAACAATGAAAAACTCCAACGATTTCATCATCATTCCAACAGGCAAGAACACAATTCCGGGAAATTCCCCCTAATAGCTCCTCTTTGATTGCACCTTTGCTTTTCGAGCAAAATGTTGATGAATGCTCGATATCATTATTCAACAGGTATGCAAACTCTGTTAATTTCTCCAGTTGTTGCTGTGTGCAGTATGAAACAGAAATATCATTCATTTTCTAACGCTTCTTTCATTCGTTAATTGAAGAGAACATCATTTCTCTTCTTTTTCTTTTTTCCTGGCCACGAATATCAAGTATATACCAATAAGTACCTGAAAGAAATAAATAACAGCGATTGATATATTGCCATATAACGAATTGTACATATTCTGTGAACCTGTGTTACTCATTGAATTTATTACTTTAGATATTTCAGCAGCCATGAAAAAGACATTTGACGCTGCATTGCTAAAGCTAATTACTGCACTAATCATCAATAATGTTCCGCTGATGAGTAAAATCAAAGGATGATTCTGTGGTCTTGAATATATTCTTAGTTTGTAAGCAAAAGCAAAAAGGCAAACTAAAATGAGTAACAAAACAATAAATGTAGATAGATAAGATTTTATCACCTGTTGTAGTTCCATTCTGGCAAAAAGTAATGGTAACAATCTTGTCAATAGAAAGATAAAGGTAAATACAAGAGTGTAACAAAGGCTGACCCTAATAACAATTTGTTTGTTTTCTTCCTTACCCATTTCAACCTCCAATTTCAAAGAGTATTTGGAATTAATAGGATTTCAGAAATCGCCTTTGGTTAATCGAGCAATAGTTCGTATGAAAAGCCTAAGAATTCAACTGGATTTCCTTTTTCATCTTTAACAAAACTGGCACTGCTTTCACCAGTTTTCATGAAACCAACTGAAGTTAATAATCGTACAGATGGAATATTCTCCTGTGCCGTACCGGTTATCAGTTTTTTCAACTTTAATTCTTCTTTTACATATCTTATCAGTTCAATCACTGCCTCAGTTCCGTATCCTTTACCTTGATACTGTGAATGAATGCAGTATCCAAGGTTTCTTACTCTTGGTTCCCCGCAGTTATTCAAGGTGAGAAATCCAATTACTTTTGCAGATGTTTTTAATACAACAGCGAAAAATTCATCTGATTTTGTGAAATAATTCAGAATCTCTCTTAAGCTGATGTCATCTACCGGATATTGATAATCGTATTTCGAATAGACAGAAGACATTTTATCTCTGATTAGTTCAGTAAAGTCCGTAATATCATCATGATTGAACCTTCTTACTATCAAATTTTCAGTTTGCATGTTTTCACCTTTAATTTGATTCCCCACACATGTGGACACTCTTTGCCGACTGGTACCCTTAACCGAATTATACTCTCCTTAGCACTATTTTACAACAATTTACATGACAAATGAAAGCATATACGGTCAGCAACTCGTTATCTGCTGCATTGATATACGCTTTCATATCAATCTATCTTGGATATTATAGGTCGTATTACTCCTTTGCAGATATTCATTCTGTATTCAACATGGTGCATTTTCTTTTTAACCTGTTGGTTCACAGAATGTGTTCACACTCTCGGGAGAGTTAGCGGGTGATTTGGGTGATTTTAGTGATGCTTGGCATGAAATTAATGCGATGATGAGGAAGGCCTTGAACATCTTGCCCATTATGTTATTCGTGCGCCCATATCACAGGAACGGATGATCTATATCGCAGCTTCCGAAACACCAGGCGGAATTGCAAAGGTCATATATACTGG
>JAAYKJ010000129.1 GCA_012522505.1 Clostridiaceae bacterium | reverse complement strand
TCATAGGTCAGGCCACTGTTATAAACCCCGGTCGCAATTTCAGTGCCTACATACCGCAAATGCCATGGTTCATACTTGTATCCGGTGATATGCTCTTTCCCTTCGGGATAACGGATAATAAACCCATATTCGTGGACTCTGTCCTTATACCATTGATACTCGGGTGTATCTTCAACGCTGTAATTGTTCATGATCACATCTACAGCCAGCCCGGTATGGTGCTCACTATGACCGCCCCTGGCATTCAGGCTATCCACATCCTCCTTGGTTCGGCCGCTGTTAACGGCATTGTTCCAGATGTAGTGCTGGGTAGGTATACTTCTGTAGGTGCCATATGCACGAATATCCAAGCCCTCTTTTTTCGCGTCCTCATGCATTTTCATAAGAGCCTGCTTGGCCTCTTCTCTGAGATACTGATCGCCAACACCGGATACGCACAGGGTTTCGGGAAGCTTAACCAGTTCGGGGCTGAAATCATCTGGCAACTTGTTGTATTTGTTCACCAAAACATCCAGCCTGTCTGTGTCCATCACCTGCCTGACCCCTTCATAAAACGCCATGTCCAGCCCTATATTTACATATACAACGATCTGCTCGAAGGGCATGTCCGGGTTATCCTTTTGGTATTGGGCATACCTTTCGGCATTGTCCTGTTTGTAATACGGTAATTCTGAATTATCCGGAATATCACCCACGTTGTCTGGCGCAGGTGTTACCGATATTGTGGAAGCTTCCGGTTCCTGCTCTTCTTGAAGTGGAGGCGTGCTTTCTGGATTCACCGTTGCAACAGGAGTTGAAACAGGATTTTGTGATATTGGAGGGGTTCGATCGGGATCCTTATTTATGTTTCTGCTAACGCAGCTGATTAGTATAGCAACGAGAAGAATATCGATAAATATGATAATCATTATTTTTCTTTTCCGGGATTTTTGCACCGAGAACACTCCTTTTTCTGTCACACCTCAAAGGCTTGCAATAACTTAAGATTTCATAACGTGATAAAAACCCCTGACGGTACAAAGTACCCGAGGTTTTTAAGAAGCGCCTGCTTCATTATGTTCGATCCCTTTACAGAGAAACAAGAAACTCTATTAAAAAGCGGCTTACTTCAATACCCGACGGATACCTAAGATGTTCCCGCCGTACTTTGACAGTGAAGCAATTACGACCTTGCCCTTACTGGAAGAAGCATGAATAAACTTATCATTTCCCATATAGATGCCCACATGTCCTAATGTCCAGTCATCCCAGCGATCGAACAAAAGAATGTCGCCCGGTTTCATATCACTTCTGGATATCTTTGTACCAACACTATAATATTCTGCCGCAGAACGCGGGAGCTTAATCTTGAAATGTGCAAACACGTACTGGGTAAACCCGGAGCAATCAAAGCCCTTCGGCGATTCACCGCCATATACATACTTCACACCAACATATTTCTTCGCATACTCCAAAACCTGCGATGCAAGGTCGGGATTATGGGGTTGAACGCTGCCAGAGCTGTCGGATCGGGAAACAGGTTTGGCGCTTACATATTTTGAATAGACATATCCCTCAATATTATTGCTGGTTTTTATTTTGGACCAGTCGCCTTTGCTTTCGAGAAACTGAATCCGCTCTCCAGCCTGAAGGGTTGTCAGCTTTTTGGTGTCTGAACTGGGCCCCTTTCGAACATTCAGCGCCGTGATGTTTACATAGTTATAAACCGTGGGGGCCTTATCGGAAACATACTCAGCCCATACATACCCTTTCACGTTGTCCGGTGTGCTTATTCTGATCCATTCCTCCATCTTCTCCAATACTTGTATGCGGGTTCCTTTAGGAAGCGTGCCCAATTTATCGGTATCGGAGCTTGCACCGCTTCGTACATTCAGTAAATCCACGGTAACATAATTATAAACAGGTGGCATCGTATCGGCGGTATATTCTGCAAAAACATAACCCTTTACATCGTTCGGTGTAATCACCTGCAGCCAATCCTCTTCCTGCTGCAGCACCTGAACACGACTGCCTTTTTCCAAAGTTCCCAGCTTTTCATTGTCGGAACCAGGACCACTGCGCACATTCAACGAATCAATCTGGACATATTTATAAACCGGTTCCTGGATGATATCCTCTGCCTTTTGCACTGTAGCAGTCTCGGCACTGACATCTTGTGTAATATCCTCTGTAACCGGTTCATTTTCAATCACATTATTATTAACTTTTTCTAAGCCGTTGGAAGCTGCTGCTGCCAGCATAGCACCCATACTGTCTAAACTTTGAGGGCTGGATTTTTTCTCAGCCATTACAACGATTTCGTCTGATTGATCGCCTTCGTTGTGATGTGTAGTATCGGAAATCTCGTTTGATGGATAGTTTTCCAGTTCCCCCTCTGCAGCCTGCATGGCCATTTGATCCCCTGCAGATGCATTAACTGCTTCGGGGCCGCTTTGATCTGCAATACCTGATATCGCCGCAAAACTATATATTATTATGGATACGATTATTACCACTGCAGCCAGAATTTCCGAACCTCGTCGTAATAAAACCCTGTTTTTCATTATTCCCCCTGATTGGCCTGCGGATCCCGCCTGTGAACCCGGGTACTAAGGTATAACAACTACTTCGCCTTTTCTTATCCTCCGCTATTGGTTGTACCAATTTTCAGCCATTAATATTATGTATACAAACAACCTGTGCGTTATTACAAATATTTTCTTCTGTTCATTTTATCATTTACTTCATGAGGGTACAAGTAGTTTTTAAAAAATGAGTAGTAGCGGGAATAGGTGAGGGAAAGTTTGACATCCGGCTTCAGTAAAAGAGTTCACTTTTTGTGACATTTTTGCAGATTTCCAGGTTTCTTATTTCGTTTCATTATATTACGATAAGGATCAGTTCATGAAGGATTTGGAGGTATATTATGAAAAAGCTGGTTTCAATTTGTCTGCTATTATGTCTTGCATTTGGGCTGACTGCATGCAGCGGCTTAACTACATCAAACGGAGACAGCACGGGTAACAACGTCGATATTGCCGGGAATGGCCAAACCGAAAATACCCCAGAAAAAGACACCGGCACACTGGTCATCTATTGTCCACACCCCCTCGAATTCATCAATCCATTGGTCAGCGAATATGAATCCCAGACCGGTGTAAAGGTTGAAGTTATCGCTGCAGGAACAGGCGAGTTGTTAAAAAGAGTGGAATCCGAACAGGAAAATCCGTTGGGCGATATCTTTTGGGGAGGTTCCCTTTCCACAATGAAACCAAAAATGGATCTGTTTGAAAACTATCAGTCTGCCAATGAAGAATTCGTACAGGATACCATGAAAAACACAGAAGGGCCATTAACCCGATTCACCGATATCCCCAGCGTTCTGATGGTCAACACCGATTTGATTGGAGATATTGAGATCAACGGATATGAGGATTTGCTAAATCCCGCCCTGAAGGGAAAAATTGCACACTGCGATCCATCAAAATCATCCTCCTCCTTTGAGCACTTGATCAACATTTTGTATGCCATGGGAAATGGAAACCCGGAAGATGGATGGGAGTATGTTGAGAAATTCTGCGAAAACCTGGATGGCAAGCTGCTTAGTGGTTCATCCGCCGTATACAAAGGTGTAGCAGATGGTGAATATGTTGTGGGGCTTACCTTTGAAGAGGGTGGCGCAAAATATGTAGCCGACGGAGCACCGGTAAAGCTGGTCTATATGGAGGAAGGCGTCATTTCAAAGCCGGATGGTGTATACATCATTAAAAATGCGAAGAACATGAAAAATGCAAAAGGGTTTATCGATTTCGTGACCTCGAAGGAAGCTCAGACCATTATCGTACAACAGCTGAACAGACGTTCAGTACGGAAGGATGTGCCAGCGCCGGACTATATGACTGCAAAAGAAGATATGAACATCATCTTTGATGAAGAAGCGGTAGTTGTTGAAAAGAAACAGGAATGGATAGATAGGTTTCTTGAAATTTTTACTGGCATATGAGCTTCACCAAACTGACTTATCCATAAGCAAACCCACAAATAGCTGTGGGTTTGTTTATTGGAACACGGTAGAGGAGAATTAAGTTATGAGCAATTCCATCAGCATAGACCATGTGGTAAAAAGATTTGGGAATATGACCATCATTCCAGATTTATCCCTGGAAATCGAAAATGGAGAATTCTTTACGCTGCTCGGGCCTTCGGGCTGTGGTAAAACCACCCTGTTGCGGATGATCGCCGGGTTCAACACCATTGAATCAGGCAATATCCGTTTTGATGATAGTATTATCAATAGCATTCCTGCCCATAAAAGAAACATTGGAATGGTCTTTCAGAACTATGCCATCTTCCCACACATGACCGTGCGGCAGAATGTTGAATACGGCCTGAAAATGCGAAAAATGAAGCCCGCCGAAATAAAGGAACGGGTTGATCAGATTCTTGACATCGTTAAAATTCAGGATTATCAGGATAGGTTTCCTGAGAAATTATCGGGTGGCCAACAGCAGAGAGTTGCTTTGGCCAGAGCCATTGTCATTCATCCCAATGTTCTTTTAATGGACGAACCGCTTTCAAACCTGGATGCAAAACTACGTGTAGAAATGCGCAGCGCAATTCGCGAAATTCAGAAGCAGGTAGGGATTACGACGGTTTATGTCACGCATGACCAGGAGGAAGCCCTGGCCATTTCCGACAGAATCGCTGTGATGCGTGATGGTGTGATTCAGCAAACCGGTGCGCCGGAGCACATTTACACCCGGCCTGCAAACCTATTCGTTTCTACATTCATAGGACACTCGAACCTTATTTATGCTAGCCTTAGTGATACCGACGATTTGCCCTGTGTACGGTTCGCAGGAGGATATTCCATCCCTGTTGCAAACCTTTGTAAGGACGTTGAAAAAAGCGGCCGGGTAATTGTCTCCATACGGCCGGAGGAATTCTCCCTGCACGATGAAGGGATCCGCGGAACGGTTACAAGCCGTGTTTTTCTAGGCAAATACATTATTTATCAGGTAAGAGTGTGTGAAAACTTATACGGCAACACCAATGTAGTCGAGTACTCCCAAGATTCAGGGCAGGTTACACATCTGCTTGCGATAGGTGACACTGTGTTTTTGAAGCCAAATATTACGAAGATCAATATTTTTTCTGAAAAAGATCAACTCAGTATGATTAAGGATGTGAATGCCAATGGGTAGGAAAACCCGTCTTAAGCTGGATTTCTGGTCTGTTGTAACAATAGCCATCTTCATTTTGTTTGCTTTTTTTCTTGCGTATCCGTTGTTCTCTCTTTTTGCGGGAGGTTTCCGTGATCCGAATACGCAGCAGTTTACACTGAATAATTTTATACGATTTTTTACAAAAAAGTATTATACCCGGGCACTGTGGCACAGCTTCCTGGTAACAACCTGTACAACCCTGCTGTCCGTTGCGGTGGGTGCACCTCTGGCATACCTGACAACCGTCTATAAAACAAAGGGGACGGGGCTGATCAATACCCTGATCATCATCTCCATGCTTTCTCCTCCGTTTATTGGTGCATACTCATGGATCCTGCTGTGCGGACGCAGTGGAATTCTTACCGCATTGGCGGAGAACCTTTTCCACATTAAGACCCCTTCAATCTACGGTTTTGGCGGAATTTTGCTGGTGTTAACCCTAAAGCTGTATCCATTCATCTACCTCTATACTAAAGGCGCATTGCAAAAGGTGGATTCCTCTCTGTTTGAAGCAGCAGAAAGCTTGGGCTGCAGTGGTTACAAAAAAGTATTCACTGTGATCTTCCCCCTAATCACACCGACAATTCTGGCTGGAGCGCTGCTGGTATTCATGAATGCACTGGCTGACTTTGGCACGCCAATGCTCATCGGAGAAGGGTACACCGTCATGCCGGTTTTGATCTACAGCGAATTTATCAGTGAAACTGGTGGTCAGGCAAACTTTGCCGCTGCTTTGGCGGTTATCATGGTCATCATTACCGGGCTGATGTTCTGGGGGCAAAAAAGTATTGTCAACAAACGATCTTATACCATGAGTTCACTGCATCCGATCCGTCCGAAAAAACTTCAGGGTGCGAAAAATGTTGCCCTTCATCTTGTGATATATTTTGTCACGTTTTTGGCAATCATCCCGCAGATCACCGTTATATTCACCTCTTTCAAGGCCACGAAGGGAGCTATTTTTACAACTGGATTTTCTCTGGAGAGTTACAGGAAAATATTCTCAAACCTTGGCAGGAACATCGTGAACACCTATCTGTTTGGGTTGACAGCCATTGCGATCATCGTTCTTATCGCGATATTTATCGCATACATCACCATACGGAAAAAAACGTGGCTGACGAATGCTATCGATTCACTGACCATGTTTCCATACATAATCCCCGGGTCGGTACTGGGAATTACACTGTTGCTCGCGTTTAACAAAAAACCTTTTCTGTTAAGCGGCACGGCTGCGATTATCATCATTGCCTTTGTAATCCGTCGCTTGCCCTATACCCTTCGATCAAGCTCGGCGATTTTATATCAGATCAGTCCCAGTCTGGAAGAGGCAGCGATCAGCTTGGGGGACACCCCGCCGAAAGCATTCTTTAAGGTTACTTCACGCCTGATGATGCCCGGTGTTTTATCGGGAGCGATTTTAAGCTGGATCACCATCATTAATGAATTGAGCGCATCGGTTATCCTTTACACCGGAAAAACCAGAACCATGTCGGTCTCCATTTACACCGAGGTAATCCGGGCAAGCTATGGCACCGCAGCGGCTTTGGCTGCCATGCTAACCTTGACGACGATCGTCTCGCTATTGATATTCTTCCGATTATCTGGTAAAAAAGATATAAGTATATAGAAAAGGGAAACAAATCGCGTGAAAAGAAGCAGGCATAATTATTTCAAAGAGGATATCCGTCGAATTCTTCTGATGCATGCTGTCGTACCAGTCGCTCTGCTGACACTGGTCTGCCTTGGCATTATCCGCGGTACCCTTACATACCAGACCGAGAAAACGAACCGTGACGACAATTCCGTTATGGTTAACGATGTAGAAACTACAATTTCTTCCTATATGCAGTTGGCAGAAGAGCTTGCAGACCAGCAGGATATCTTCATCGGGCAGATGGATGCTGAAACCCGGGCAAAAATCTTTGAAGGCATTTACAGCCTTGCAAATTTGCTTGACAGAAGGGCTTCACTGTATGTGTTGGATCAAGATCTAGCCCCCGTCATTTCAGCTACGAAAAAATTACCTGAATTTATGGATGGCGTGAATTATAAAAACTGGGGCATCTTCAGAATGATGAATCAAAACCCAGAGGATGTGGCACTTAAGCTTGACAATTCTGAAGACGAAAATGATTACCGGCTCGTGATAGGAAAGTCTGTCGCAACAGACAATGAGATCCACGGTTATGTGCTTTTCGTGATGGATAATCTGCAATTTCAGACAAGCATTGCTGCCCTGTCCTCCAACACTGTAATCACCGATACCTACGGATGGGTGTATGTCACAAATAATTATCAGTTTCTGAACACTATGAACCGATTCGATTTGAACGCCACACCCCCCTATACCTATATCAATAGCAGCAACGGGAAAGTGTATGTCACTTCAACACCTATCTTTGACGGCCGGCTTATCATACACTCCATTTCTGCCCTTGAAGGCCAGGTTGCAATCTTCCGTTATATCCTTTTCATTCTGCTTTTTGTTTTTACGCTTTTAATACTCATTGTTCTGTTCAGCTCAAAGAAAATCGCGGCCCGAAAAACCAGAGACCTTTATATCATCCTTGATGCTTTTGAACGGATCCGTGCAGGAGATTTGAATACCTATGTATATGTTTCCGGAAATGATGAATTTGCAGCAGTCAGTGAATCCTGGAACCTGATGCTGGACAGCTTGAAAAAGCAAATCGAGACAAACCGCGAGATGGCCAGCCTAGTGGCAACAGCACAGCGCAGACAGCTGACCTCCCAGTTCAATCCACATTTTTTATACAACACGCTGGAGAACATCCGTTTTATGTGCAAGATGGACCCCAAATCGGCTGAGCGGATGGTTTTTAATCTATCCACTCTTTTGCATTACAGCATCGGCAATATTGGAGAAGAAGTTTCCCTGAAAGAAGATATGGACTATACCGAAAACTATTTCAGTATACTGAAGTATAGGTTTGGTCAAACCTTCCGGTATGAAATCGATATTCCGGAACAATTGGATGCATGTATCATCCCAAAATTGATCCTTCAACCCCTGATCGAGAATTCCATCAAGCATGGTTTTACGGATAGAACCTGCCTGACGGTTATCATCGCAGCACGTATTGAACAGGATAAGCTGATTTTAACCTGTGAGGATGACGGTGCTGGTATGGATCCAAAAAACCTCAACGCAATTCGGGATCTATTGCGGAATTCTACAAATAAAACGAACCATTCAGGGTTGTTCAACATCCATCGGAGGGTGCAGTTACGGTATGGAGACGAATATGGTGTGAATATTGAGAGTAAGGAAGGGGTTGGAACAATCTTAACGGTAACTTTGCCGGTGAAATACTCGGGCTAACAGTGTTTTCCCAAAAGGTACCACACCGCTGCCTCAGATCATGTTTTGACGTTTCACCAAAGCGTACATTAAACAATACGGGCGGGCGCACTGTCACACCAGAGTTTTCTGCATGCAGAACCCCTCAGCAGAGGAGAGTCATATGCTGAAAATAGTAATTGTAGAAGATGAAAGCTTTATCCGCAAGGGCCTTGTACATACCATCGACTGGTTGAGTATGGGCTGTGTTGTTTGCGCGGATGCCGAAAACGGACAGGACGGCCTTGAAAAGATCCTCACCGTCCTGCCCGATGTTGTGATCACCGACATTAAAATGCCTGTAATGAATGGTTTGGAGATGGTGGATAAAGCATTGGAGCATACGGTTTTTAAAACCATCATCCTCACAAGCTATACTGAATTCGAGTACGCGAAAAAGGCGATTGACCTTCGGGCATACGCCTACCTCTTGAAGCCTGTGGATGAAGACAGGATTCGGGAGTTGATGCAAAACGTACACGGGGACATCAAAAAGGACAGGGAAATGGCACTGATGCTGGAAAACAACAAGGCTGCCGTAAATAACAGCTATGACATCAATGTACAACTAGAACAAACCGACAATTTCTATGTTGCTAAAACCCTTGAAAGGATCCGGGAAAGCTGGCAGGAAAGAATAAGCATTGAAACCATCTCCGACGAGTTGGGCGTCAGTGCCAGCTATCTGAGTCGCAAATTCAAGGATGCGGTCCGGCATACATTCTTGGATTATTTGAACGGTTATCGGGTGCAAAAAGCTATACAACTGATGAATACAGGCAAATACAGGATATGTGAAATATCCGATTTGACCGGTTTCACAGATTACAAGCATTTTTGCAGTGTTTTCAAAAAATACACTCTGTCGTCACCGACGAAATTTATGAAGAAACTTAAGCCATGACTTAATGGTCTGCGGCTGAAAATGAAGTTGATAGATGCCAGGATTGCCATAAAAATCCTTGCAACAAGGCACATCATCTATATCAAGGGCTAAAACCTGAAATTCACACAAAAACTATTGCTGCCGATGATATTACATGGGTAATTCTGCCCTATGTGTATGAGCAATACTGAAACTAAGTAAGTTGTTGCCATCGACTCCGTTCGACAAATATGTTTTTCACTGCTATGGTATATGGGTATAAATAAAGTAAAACTACGCCGGAAACTCCCAGGAAGGAGTGCCGATGCCTGAGGCGTGGTATGCTGAACATGTCTGGGAAATAAAACCAGCAAGGAAAATGCGAAGTTGAAGCGCTGGAAGAGACTATAATTATATCAATAATTGAAGAATCGGGAGCAGTCCTGACTGAGCTCATGTTGACATACAAAGGATCGATGAGCAAAACGAATGAATATAGGGATGAGATATATGACAACGAATAGTAGGGACAAGAAGATTAAGCATCGTGAAAATGATGGACTGGTATGGATACAGAATGGGCAGGTATTCGTTAAAAATGAACAAAAGGATGGAATACCGCCGGTTATTAACCCATGTGAAGGAAATAGAGCTGTATGTAAACGGTAGAATTTTCAATCATCTTAGGTCAGTCAATGAAGATGATGTTATTGAACTGAAGCCTGTTATCATCGAAAAGAAGTTGCATATGGATGTGGATGTAGCAGAAGATAAAATGAAATCTTACCTCATCTTTTCTCCTGCTATGCGCGTTGTCCATTCTGTAATCGACAGTCAACCTGCAAATAAACTTGACATAAAAACCACACAAATCATTCTTGAAAAGAGGAGTACCGATCCTCAACAGATTCTTGATTTCCTGTCCGAAGCGAACATCTGCTATGGTATCCTGATGGATACACTGAAAGAGATATGTGAAAAGAATGAACCCGGACGTTTTTTGATAGCCGAGGGTTTACTGCCTGAAGATGCTACAGACGACCGCATTGAATACTTTTTTAACGTTAGCGGTTCTGAGTTTATTATACCGGATGAAAACACCATGGAAAGGATCGACTATAAGAATATCCGAAAATATGAAACCGTTTCTGCAGGACAGACAATCGCGAAGCTTCACAAAGGCAACCCGGGAGTTAATGGCATAACTGTTACAGGTGACATTCTGCATCCCCGTCCAGGGAAAGAGCTCAACATTGCTCCGACTTTTTCAATCCGGTATGATGAACAGTCCGGAACGATTAAAGCCACGAAAACAGGGCGCCCGTTCCGCGAGGAAAAGGGCAATTGCATTCTCTTTCAGATTTATGACTGTATTTTCGTGGATGAAGTAAGCATGAAAACAGGGAATGTCCGGTTTAAAGGTGATATTGAAGTTAAAACGAATGTATATGAGTCCATGGAAGTCGCTGCAAGACAAAATGTTCTGGTCAGGGGGAATGTAATTTTTTCCAGCATTTATGCCGGGAACAGTATTATGATCAAAGGAGCAGCGATATCAAGTAAAATTAATGCTTCATTGAATGATATCACTGCAAAGGATCCCGCACCCTTAATTGAAAATTTAACTGAAGAAATTGATAAGCTCATCAATAATCTGAATCAGCTTCCTGTTCATAATATGAACTCGGAGGATTTCAATGATGTATTGCAGAAACTGTTAAATTCAAAGAACAAAGATTTACCGTCACAGATATACGAAACATTATATGCCTTTAAAACAGACAACTACGATATACAGGACGAAATGATTCTCTCGCTGATCAAAAAAACGGGGTCGCTTATGGGGAATTATTCCAATATCCCTGATATAGAGTGTCTGTGTCAGTTAAACGCCGAGTTGAAAATCATTTTATCGAGACATAAAAGTGCACCGATCAGAGGAGACATCGAATTAAGCTCCATAACGAATTGTGAAGTTGCAGCGCTTGGCAATATAACTGTTTTAGGGAAGGGTTGTATCAACTCATCACTCTATAGTAACAGCAAGGTTTTTGTAAATGGTTATGTCAGGGGTGGGCAAATAAAAGCCGAAAAAGGTATTGAAATCAACATTGCCGGTTCTGAAAGGGGGTCGAAGATTTTACTTGTGGTTCCGAGTGATGGGTATATCCACATCCAAACAGCATACGCTGACACAACCATTAAAGTGGGGCCGTTCTCATATACCTTTTTATCAGAAAAGAAGAGAATTCGTGCACGAATTGAAAACAACAAGCTTGTATACTGATACGTGAGGTGAAAGTATGTCTAAGGATTTTCAAGTGGCTAAAAAGCTGGATTTATATTCGATCATTGAAACCAAAATGAAAAACGAGCAGAACTGGGCTCAAACAGTTGTTCTGAATGTTCACAATGAGTACCTGGAGGTGAGCCAAATTGAGAGGTATGTTTCGAATGCGCTGATGATTGGTGATAATCTGGAATGCAGAATGATTAACAATGAAAGCATAATCGTTATGGACGCCCTGGTATATAATATCAAATTGGTTTCAAACAGTATCGTACTGAAAATTCTGAAAGCCCAAGAGTATGTAAACTCAAGGAACCATAAACGATATGAAGTCTCCTGTAGTGCAACATTTCATAGAAAGGAGGATATGGGTGAAAAATATACTTTAGTGATCAATGTCAGCTTAAGCGGGCTGTGTATTATGACAAGAGACCAGCTTGCTAAAGATGATGTGATTGAAATCAGCATGAAATGTCCGGGAGGTTGCTTTATAACAGCTGAGTGTTCCGTAATATGGGTTACACAATCAGAGCAGAGTTTTTTCTGTGGTTTGTTAATCTCATATATGGATGATATCAACACAACAATGTATAAAAAATTGATAAAAAAATTGCAGGGTAAGGAAAAAAGGAAAAAAAAGAAACTGGAGAAGGATGCGACCCTTTCAGGTAAGCCAGGGGACGAGTAAATCAGGAGGAAGCTTCAGACATGATCGTTTCGATTTCATCCATCGGCAGCGGTTTATAGAAGTAATAACCCTGGATTTCATCACAATTCTTGGCTTTTAAATACGTATACTGTTCCTTTGTTTCTACGCCTTCAGCCAATACCTGCATGCCAAGGTTTTTTGCAATAAGAATAATGCGTGACTGGCTCTTTATTCTTTTATCCGATGCCTTTTTCCCCATAGAAAAATCAGTATTATTGATGTTATTGAATAACTGATAAGCTTTTAATAAATTTGCGTCCATCTTTTTCTATCCTTTTGTCTGTCGAAGCGTTACGAATGTGTGTATGGTTATTTCTCCAGGCATACCTCGAAGGATTCTCCAGATACAGGAACGGTTATCTCTTTGATGTACTTTTTCTTCATGCCCTGCTTTTCAAATAATGCCACCAGCTCCTTTATCGCATTGTCATCATATACGGGTTCCCGCATAAAAACGAGTCCTCCTTTTTTAAGCTTTTTATATAAGACCGCTGCTGTTTCGCTTCTTGATTCTACTGGAATTTCATGCATAACAAAATGAATATTGATCATATCATAAGAGTTCTCCTGAATATCAACATCCCCAATATAACCCAGTTTAAAGTCCACATTCCTATAGGCTTGCAGATTTCTTTTTGCACAGCGAATCCATTTGTGGGACACATCAACACAGGTTAACCACCCGCCTGCCTTTTCCAATTGTTTTGCAATAAATACGGCCGGGCCTCCCGCACCCGATCCAAAATCAAGAACTCTTTCATTCCCCTTCAGGTTCACCGCATTGACCAAGTCTTTATAGTACCTTCTTGCAAAGGTCTTCACGGCAACCCGGTTGATACAAACCTCCAGCGTCGGCGGTTCATGAAACATACAAATCAACTCCTTATCGCCTATCGGCAAAATAAACTCCCTGCCTTTGCTGCCTGTATACCTCCAGCTCTGCTGAATGGTACGCAGACCGCAGCATCATTCCAGCTTGTTGCCTATTTTTTTCGCCAGCTCCTGAACATTCTCGGGATCAAAAATAGAAAAGTGCGTCCCGTTTACCTCATCATAATCTATGTCTTCATTACAGTACATCTTCCAGTTCTCTTTATTGGATATTCTGGACTTTTTTGCTTCGAAAAAATGTATCCTTGTATTTACTTTACCGGAAGGGATATATTTCGCTCTGGCAGCAGCATATATCCTGATGACATTCATGTAATACACCAGCCCTTCAAGATTGATATGATTGTAGTCAGGGATAATAGAAGCGATGTTTTGTGGGATTTTTCTCTGGCCATACTTAATATATCTTGCTCCAGATGGTGATCATGTGCATACGTTATCAGGAAAGGCCATATTGTATCGATATCGGTCAAGCCCTGCATCTGTATTTTGCCATTCATATCATTATCCTTTAAAAACTGTTCCACCAGTGCTTTTTCTGTTTCGGTTGAAAACGCCTCCATGTATTCATAGAACCCCTTTTGGGGCGCATAAGAATTAATCAGTGCAAAGAATTTAACCTGCTCACCCGATTGCTCGAATTGCCTGACCATCTCAAAGGCTGTGGTTCCGCCAACACACCACCCCGCGATGTGATAGGGGCCCTTGGGCTGAATGGTTTTCACCTTTTCAATGTATTTACTGGCGATATCTTCTATGGTAAGGTTCTCGGGTGTGTAGTTTCGGAGCCTGTCTGCCCGGATGCCCCAGCAGTTGAAGCCACCGCCGAGTTTGTCACAAAGTCCCATATATCCCTCTGCTTCCCCGCTTCCAGCATGAACTATGAATAAGTGTTTATCGGTTGTTAAGCCCTTCTTTAGCAGAATCAGGTTATCATCATGTTTATATTCACCTGGATTCCTTTGCTCTATCATGTATTTTGCGATTTCTTTGATGTTGGACAATCCGAGAACTTCTCTTAGCGGGATATTGATATTGAAATCTTTTCTCACCTTTGTGATCAGCTGAACAGCTGTTAATGAATTGCCTCCGAGGTCAAAGAAGCTGTCATTGATGCCTGCCCTTTCCACTTTCAATATTTCTTCCCATATGCGACACAGCTTTTCCTCCACCGGATTGGTTGGAGGCTCATAAGTATTCATGTTACAAAGCTCAGGTACAGGAAGCTTCTTTCTGTCGATCTTGCCATTGGGTGTAAGGGGCATTTCATCCATCTCTATGTAGAAGGACGGTATCATATATTCGGGAAGGTGCCGTGCCAGGAATGTTTTCAACTCCTCTGCCGTCAACTCCTCGTCCGCAATATAGTACGCACATAAAACCTGTTTACCTCTGGCATCGATTTTATCTGCAACTACAGCATTGCTTATGAAGTCATGCTTTAACAGGCAGGTCTCTATCTCACCCAACTCTATCCTGTGTCCTCTTATTTTTATTTGATGATCTTTTCTGCCCTGAAACTCGATATACACCTGTTGCCGTTCCGAATCTATTCTTAGTGCCCCGTAATCTCCCGTCCTGTAAAGCCTTCCGAACTGAGGATGGGTTACAAAGGCGGCCTTCGTTTTTTCCTCATCATTCATGTACCCCTCTGCAACACCAGTTCCTCCAATAAATAGTTCTCCTGTAACACCAATGGGGCACAATTGCATTTCATAGTTTAATACATAGAACCTTTGGTTTGCCAGCGGCATGCCATAGGGTATGCTCTTCCACCCCTCTTTTATTTCGTCTATGGGATAATAGATTGACCATATGGAAGCCTCGGTGGCCCCTCCCAGGCTTATTACCGATGCATCCGTAAAATGCAGCCGCACCTTATCAGGCAAACCGATGGGAATCCAGTCTCCGCTGAGCATTACGAGCCTTAAGCTTGAGTTTATAAAGCTTTTGTCAGCATTCTCCACCACCATATCCATGATAGCCGGTACCGAATTCCATATAGTGATCTGATGGTCCTGTATCGTGTTCATAATTTCGAATATATCCCTGCGGTCTTCAACCATCACCATGGCCGCACCGGAGGATAATGCACCAAAGATATCATATACCGACAGGTCAAAGCACATGGAAGACAGCGCAATGATCCGGTCTTTCTCATTTACGTTGAACTTGCGGTTGATGTCAATGATGGTGTTGGATACAGCCCGATGCGATATTACAACTCCTTTGGGCCGGCCTGTGCTTCCCGAAGTGTATATGACATAAGCTGTGTCTTCGGGATGGTTCATCATTCCTTTATGGTTTGTGTCATTCTGTTGTGGGATGTTGACGGGTTGAATTTCACCATCAAGCACAAACCGGCATCCGCTGTTTTCAATGATGGCTTTTCTTCTATCCTCAGGATACTCAGGATCAATCGGTACGTAAGCAGCTCCTGCCTTGAGTATACCCATTATATTTACAATGGTTTCTATGCTACGCTTCGCCAGTACCGCAACTGCTTCATTTTTGCCTGCCTTACGGGCCTTCAGGTAGCTTGCAACCCTGGCCGACCTTTCGTCAAGCTCTCTGTAGGTGATGCTGTGGTCTTTACAAATAACAGCAACGTGCTCGGGAACTCTTCGGACCTGTTCTTTGAACAATGCTGTAAGGGTGCTTGCAGGAATGTCCTCTGCGGTATCATTATACTGTTCAATAACCCGGCGGTCTTCTTCACTTACACCGATTATGGCATCGGAGCCTTCCAGAAGACTATCAAGCAGCCAAATGTATTGCTCAAACATGGTGCGGATCATGCTTTCATCAAAAAGCTCCTGTACATAGTCAAAAACGAGTACAAGCCCGCTGTTATCTTCGGAAGCCTGGTGGTCGATATAAACCTGGGAGGTTTGGATTACTGCCGTTTTAAGCTGTCCCAGTGTCTGTTCATCCACCTGCTTGCTTTCCACCAGCATGCTTGTAAACACCACGGGCATTACAGCCCTGTTGCCAAACCCCCTGCGTCTGGACAGTTCCCTTATGAGTTGGACACCATCATAATGCCTGTGCTCCAAGGCATCCATAAATTTTGTCTGAACATCAGCAGCGCTCTGCCAGGAGAACGTACTGGTCTCTATAGCAAGGTCCAGCAGCAGAACGGAAGTAAAGTCACCAATAATTGCTCCCACATCCTCATGAAACGGATAACGGCTGAACACGGTAAGGTTTAACGCAAGTCTCTGCTGATTGCTCCAAAAGCTGAGCACCTGAGCATAAGCCGCACATAAGAGGGCTGACGGGGTAATTTTATACTCCCGTGCTTTTTTCTTAAGACGCTCCCATTTCTGCCGGTCCACAGTCTTTCTTAACCGATTAAAATGTGGCTTTGTAACCCTTGCAGGATCGGTTTTCATGGGAAGCGCGGGTGCGTTCGGAAAGTCCTCTATCTTAGACATCCAGTATTCCTTATCCTTCAGGTACTTTTGTGACGTCTTAAACGCTGTGTATGCCATCATATAATCTCTGAACGTAAACTTTAATTCCGGAAGCTTTGCATCCATTTCTTGATAATACTGCAGAATTTCGCCCGGAATAATTTGCATGCTGCCAGCATCGGCAATAAGCATATCCAATCCAATATGAAGACGGGTCTTGTTATTCTCAACCTGATATGCCTTGATCTCAAACAGAGGCCATTGATCGGTCCTGAATATATGATGGGACATCCTTTGTCTATCCTGTTCCAGGCGTGTTTGTCTTTCCTCCACATTCATGCCCACAAGGCTTTGAACCTGTATCTTGTACTCGGGCACACTTTCCAGAATCTGTTGCTGACCAGTAGGCAATACAATGGCGCGCAGCATTGGGTGACGCTCTATCAGCTTGTTGATCGCCCGATTGAACCTGTTCATGTCAAGCTCTGTCTCCACTTCCATATACATATGGGTAGAGATACCACCCATTTCGAATTTTTCATCACGTCCCATAAGGTAAGCCATTTGTATATCGGTGAGGGGAAACGGTTCATGGATTCTTTCCGGCTCGGGTTCTCTGTATGGATATACCGCATTCCCCGCCCGTTCTGCCTTTGTGTCTGAAATCAATGATGCCAGCTCTTCTATTGTGCTATGGCTGAAAAATTCAGCGATACTCACATCGATGCCAAGGCGATTTGCAATTTTTGCAATTACCTGCATCATATAGATGGAGTGGCCTCCCAGATGAAAGAAATTGTGCTTGATACCTATCCTGTCAACCCCCAAGACCTCTGACCAGATCTGTACAAGCTCCCGCTCGAGTGCGGTCCTGGGCTGCACATATTCCTCTGTTGCATTGTTATCCCACGAAGGCTCTGGAAGGGCTTTTCTGTCTGTCTTGCCGTTCGGTGTTAAAGGTATTGTATCGATCTGAATAAAGAACGAAGGAATCATGTAATTTGGAAGGTATTTGGCTAAATACGCCCTTATACCGGCCGCATCAACGGGCTGGTCGCATACGAGGTAAGCAAAAAGG
>JAAYKJ010000128.1 GCA_012522505.1 Clostridiaceae bacterium | reverse complement strand
TCAGCGGCATTCATCAATTGATTGTACCAACAGTAACATTTCGGTCCTTCAACCCCGGCGTCGGGATTGGACATATAAATGGTTTTCACAGTATCGTTAAAAGCCGGGGTTTCATTGCTTTCCGCCAGAGTGTAATATTTTCCACCTTCTCGTATATCTTCACTCCAAAGGAAATTTGCCAAGGCGAAGAAGACCTCACCACGGGTCATCGGCTGGAGGATGGTCTGCCTTGTATATAAATCCGGATAAACCAGCCCTTCTTTAGCGGCAACGACATAATGGGTATACCAGTCATTTCCGATTTGCTCTGCAATCCGAATAAAGCTTTCGGTATCCTGTACGGCTTTCTGTTTTATCATTCCCTCCGAACTGTTGAACCTGGCCAGCATTGTCAGAACTTCTGCACGGGTGACCAGGTTGCCACCGCTGAAGGTTCCTCTTGGGAAGCCCTTCACAAACTTGCGGTATACCGCCAATGGAATATGGCTTGCATACCATTCATCACCGCGGATATCACTGAATGTAAGCATTGCCAGTTCCCGAAGTTTACTCTGATAGCCGGCGGTAAGGGTTACGACCGGTTCTCTTCGCATCATGATTCCGTACGTGGGGTTCATGGTATTATCACGAATATTCGCACTTTCATATAACATCTCCAAAAGCTTTACCATTTCCGGGTAATCTGCAGTGATAAGCTCCTCCGCCGTTGGAATATCAGTGTTTCCATCCTGCGGTTTGGGTGTCGGTGACGGAACACTGGTAGGTTTTGGTGTTGGTGTCAGCTTCTTTATAGGCTCTGATGTTGAGCCTCCGCCAGAACCAGATTCTGACTGATTTGGTTTTTTCGTTGGTGTTGGACTCGGCTTTTTCGTCGGTGTTGGAGACGGTGCCAATGTGGGAGTTGGCGTTGGCTTAGATGCCGCTTTTTCAACGGTAACCTGCACACTTACCGTCAACGGGATATTATTGGAATTTACCACGCCAGAAGGAAGTACCACTGTACCCTCCACTGTAAGGGTCTGGCTTTCCTTTACTTTCGGATCATATGTGCATGAATCCACATCCCAGTTAACACTCGCCTGTAATGAGCCTTTATCGGTAACCATTGTTACTGTAGTCGGAAGCCTTAACGCTGTTGCTGTTTTAGCCGCACCATTGGGAACATTCTTAACCGGGGTTGGTGGAGTTATGCCTGTAAGTTCTCTGTCTGTGGGGTCTGCCGCATATACCGTTACATTGACAGACGTAGTCAATTTTACTTTTTTTGAATTAACCACCCCGGTGGGCAGAGCAATGGTTCCATTTACTGTAAAATTCTGCGAATTAAGACTTGCAGGGTCATAGGAGCATTTTTCGACATCCCAGCTGACGTCGGTTGCCATTTTCCCACCATCAGTGGTTATTATGACCTTTTTCGGAAGTCCGAGCGTCTCTGCTGTTTTAGCCGTTCCATTGGCGATGCCCGTAATTCTTGCCGGGGCTGAGATGCTCTGAAGAACCTTATCCGAACCAGTAGCTGCGTTTACTGTAACAGTTATATTCGATTTCAGCGGGATGTCCGGGTTACTTAAAACTGCCGGAGGAAGAGAAACATCGCCAGTCACCGTGAAGGTCTGCTCTTTTGTATTTGATGGCGCATATGAGCAACTGTTCACGTCCCATGTTACATTGGCTTTTTTTACACCATCATAAGTAACGATTGTGATTTGCTGAGGCAGCATCAATGCTTCAGCAGTTTTGGCAGTGCCATTTGCAATTGAGCCGACCGGAGCCTGTTCAGGGATCAGTTTCAGCATATCGGCTTCAGCCATTTCCAGAATTTCCAACTCCTGAGCCATTGCTGTGTAGGTATTTGCCTTCTTATCGGTCGCTATGGCTGAGATGCTGTATGTACCGGCTTGAACATCGCTGATGTCCCAGAAATAGCGGTACATATTCGTATATACATCGGTTACCATTGTTACAGGAGCCCCCAGGTTTTTTCCGTTCACGAGGAATTGAACGGACTCTATTCCGTGAACACCAAATGCCTTTGCTTTCAATTCAACGGTATTGGAAATGTTCTTTGATGAAATACTGCCGTCGAATGGATAGCATACCGCTGCAAACGGGGGTGTGGTTTCAGTACCTTCCGCAGTATTCCTGTACGCATCCCACATGGCCGCTACAAAACTGCTTCTATACTGCCCGCTATCTCTGCTCGCACCATCTGTTAAGCTATAGCGCCCAGAACCGGCTATCGGAATACCGGTATCCTTATCCGGGCCGTATGTAATCCCATAATTACTGTTATTCTTGTCATAAGGCGCATATGGATCAGGTGATGCCCATGTTCCATGGAGCACCCATCTGTCTGTGTAGTCACGTGCCAATTCCCATTCGTCCATATTCCACGCTTCCTTTAGAACAGGCATCAGATGGGTGGCAAGAATTTCCCCTTTGTGTGATTGAGCGGTAATGTATTGGTATGCTGCACCCGCCACCCCACCATCGATCAATCCGTATGGGTCTTTTTGAGAACGACTCCCTCTTTCGTTAGAAATATAGCTCCAATAACCTTTTTCCGTCGAATTTTCACCCCATATGGTTAAGCCTGTTTCTCCTTTATAGAAAAAATAGTTTGCATGGAAAAAATCAGCATTTCGAAGCATTTCTTTTGCTTCATCAAGATCAAGCATCACTGCTGTGAATGCGAGTACGATCCGGTGTCCCGGCTGATGTCCGCCACCAGCAGGCCATTTCTGCCCCAAATACACGGTATGTACTTTATCAATCCCAAACTGTACGAAATTTATCAGTGCAGGCATCTTCTCCTCTATGGGACCTTTTATCATAAAACGCAGTACGGCATTGTTCTGAGCGGGCGTATTTTTAGGTTGATAATCCATCATATTATCTTGGGGGCGAAGGGATCTTCCAATGACGCCTGTTTTATGATCCAACTGAAGAGAGCTGAACCGATTCGCAATCGATTCCAGTGTTGGCATATTTGCAACCGGTTCATAAGAAGGCAGTAAATCTGTTCTTAAGTCTTCAACCTTGTAGAATGGCTTTTCTGTCCCCACATATGGCGGACGAAATACTGCCCGGCCGTTGTCAGGCGGGATCGCGTCTACAACTGTTAGTACCACTGCATTCTTTATGCAAGGTCTTGCTTCTCCTGTAGGTGTAGTTTTCACAATGGACAGTGTTTTGTCAGCGGTGTACGGTAAATCGGGAACAAGGCTTGCGTCAAAACCTCCACCTTGGCCGCCGTCCTGGAAACCATGACTGCCATCTACCACAGGGTTTACTTCCCACCCATTGTTATACCCGTCGAAATCGGGTGTGATTTTTGTTATCATGACTGGCGCCAATACCCAGAAGTCACCATTTGCGAACTTTCCAATGGTTCGTGATTCACTGAAGTAAAATGTTATGCCATCCTTCGTTATTGAGGTAGCCTGCTTTGTCTCTCCAATCGTAAGGGCAGTTTCGGCTTCATCCGCGAAGGCCTGATTTGGAATGAGCACGCCATTTCCTACAACACTAAGGATTAAGAAAAAGGTACATACAACTTTGCAAATTGAACGTTTCATTAATTTTTTCCCTCCCATGCAATAAGTCCGGTGCCAATATACGGATATCAATTGCAGATTTCCGATTAAACCATTTCAGGATACCTTTTCGGCCTGCATCTCTGAACGTTATCAGCGGATTTTATATCAAAATACAATAGGTATACTAATCACCATGATATTCATACGGCCCGATATCCCACTCTCCGACGCGCGGCAAGCCATCCAAATCCTTGACAAAATCATACAGTGGAAACCCTTTATACCTCGTTTGTTTTGCTTCAATTATCTTATGCACGGAACGCTGGTCATATCTGAGGTAATAGCCGGGTTTGATAATACCCGCATACCCGTTGTCAGGTATCATCAAGAACTGTTATGGTCATGGTTTATTCAGCAGCCAAAAACCATCGCTAACCTGGAAACAATATGATGATCGCTCGTCTTGTCTGCAGTCGAACCCAGGAAAATTACCAGACTTTGATGAACTCGCACCAAACTGGGACCCTGTAGCAATATAGGTTAATAATCATATAACCATGAACAACCAATGTGATGGATGAATGCAGAGGATAGATTAGTAACAATGATGTTTCCTATTAAGAAATCAGAGCGGAACCGATTTTGTCAATAACGTTATTATCTTACATATTTACTTTTTATTATGCTTTGCCTAAAAATATCATATTTTCATGAGAACTGTCAATCCATAAAACAGAAAACAATCATATTTTTGACGTGCTTATTTTGAATCAAGGCTGCCGAATGGCATGAAAAGTATGTCCTTATTGTTCTCCTGACATTTGCGGAATACAACAATCGAAAGGTGAAAGGCCGCTATATTTTGAAAACAGCATATCTGTGCTATCTCCGGTATCCAATAATATGCAGGCCTCGACATTTTTGATATTTATATTCTGATAATGGATAATAATCCCGATCGAAGGTATGGGTTGCAATTTTGATATTGTCGGACCCGAACCCCTTTCCTTTCTCCACAACAAAAAGAGAATGACCGTAAGACTCTCCATTAAACGATAGTTGTATGATATCCCCTGGCACCAGATCAGTGAGCGGAACTTCTTGCGCAAACGGGCCTGCGCCATTATTATTTATAAGAAAATCATACAGATACTGAACACCTGTCCATGATGCTGTTCGGTTATAGCTGTTATAATAATACCATCCGAAAACAGGTTTGGGGTTCATTGTTTTACACGCCGCATAGAGGCACTGAGATATATAATTTGTACAGTCTCCCCCGTATCTGCTAAAATCCAGATATGACGGATTTCGGTCAAATGCCCATCTGTGTGCATAAGCAAGCGCTGCATCCCTGTTGTAGGGTTGTACTTTCATCATGCTGTTTCTTTCATGATTCATTCTATATTATTTTATGGAACAGATGATAATATGTGCCCGAAGTCATTCCGCTTTTTACTCTTGACTTGAAAAGTGATCAGGTCTAGAAGTTGTTACGCAATTCTTCCATGATCTTCTTTTCCAGACGGGACACCTGTACCTGGGATATACCAAGCTTCAGTGCAACCATTTGTTGGGTTTCCTCCTTGAAATAACGAAGAAAAATTAGCTTTCTGGATCTTTCGTCCAGCTTTTGCAGCGCTTTGCTAAGTGCCAGCCGTTCCAGTATAACGGATTCCTTCATGTTGTCTTCGGAGTGCAGAATATCGATCAGATAGATTGGATTGTGTTCATTATCACCAATTGTTTTATACAGTGATTCGGGCTGATAGCCTGATTCCAAAGCCTGAATCAGCTCTTCGGGCTCAACATCCAGCCTGTCAGCCATCTCATTGATCGACGGGGATTGCCCGCTTTCCTTTTCAATCGCCTCTTGCAGGGCACGGGCTTTCTGCCCAAGCTCTTTAAGAGCTCTGCTGACCTTAATTGTCCCGTCATCTCTTAAGAAACGCTTTATTTCGCCCGTAATCATTGGTACCGCATATGTTGAAAAGCATACTTCAAAACCCGGATCAAACTTTTTAATGGCTTTAACCAGACCGATACATCCTATTTGAAACAAATCTTCCTTTTCTACATCCCGAGCTTTAAAACGTTTGATAATGCTCCAAACCAATCCGAGGTTTTCCTGTACCAGCGTGTTTTGGGCAGCCATATCTCCTCGTTGAGCCTGCTGCAGCAGCAACAGTGTTCTTTTTTTGATGGTCCTGTATTCACTCCTGTTCTCGTTCACTTATAAAACTCCTGTTCTTTTGTATAAAAATACAGATATTTGGAGTGACATAGAGGATTATTTATTTTTTATGAAATACTTTTTTCATCGTAATTTTTGTTCCTTCACCCATGGCGGATTGAACATCCAGGCTGTCCATGAAGGTCTGCATAATTGTGAACCCCATTCCGGTTCGTTCCAATTCGGGCTTTGAGGTATATGTTGGAATGGTAGCTTTCTCTATATCTTCGATTCCAACACCTTGGTCCTCAATGGTTACTTCGATACTGTCCGGGTACAAAACCAACTCCATTTTAACTACCCCGGGTTTTTGCTCATACCCGTGAATAATTGCATTGGTTACAGCCTCTGAAACGGCTGTTTTCAAATCAGCCAGCTCTTCAAGAGTCGGATCAAGCTGTGCCGCAAATGCTGCAGCAACAAGCCTTGCAAATGCTTCATTGGCGGATTTGCTCTCAAATTCGATTTTCGTCCTGTTTATTGGCTGCATATTCATACCTCACACTACTTTTTTATACGCCTTTTCATCAGCATTTGAACCCGTTCTGTTGTATTGCTAACCATCAGCATTTCTTTGCACTGATGGTGGCGGCGGATCGCAGACCCTTCAACCAGAGAATTGCAATTCCAATACTTTTGAAATGACTGTTGTGTTGCAAATCAAAGGTTATATAATCTTCATCAGTTTTTCTATCCCGGACATTTTTAGTATTCTTGTAAGGGAGAAGCTGGGATTGGCTATTTTCATACTGCCACCGATGCTTCTGACGCGGTTATACCTGCCTGCGATTAAACCAATGCCAGAACTGTCCATAAAGGTTACTCCCGCCATATCCAATACCAATACTTTAAACGGAGTTTTAACCAGCAGCATATCAATTGTATCCTTCACACTGATCGCAGTATGATGATCCAGTTCTCCCTTCAAAAAAACAGTGAGTATTTGATTCTCTTGCTTCACCGTTATCTCCACGAACATCACTCCATCCCATATTACTATTCGATATTTCCCGGAAAAGTCCTGCAAATAGAGACTATTGAATCTCGCCGTTCATTCTTTCCTTCAAAAGCTTTTCAAGCTTTCGCAGACGATGATTCACTCCGGATTTACCCAATACAGGGCGGAGCATTTTTCCAAGCTCGGACATGCTGGCTTCTGGATTTTCAAGGCGTAACCGAGCGATTTCCTTTAGTCCGACGGGCAGGTTTTCTATCCCCATCACTTCATCCAGTTGCTTGATAGTTTCAACCTGTTTTACCGATGCATTCACTATTTTTTCCAGATTTGCAGTCTCGCAGTTGACTATGCGGTTCACCTGATTGCGCATTTCCTTTAAGATCCGTATGTTTTCCATCTCCATCAGCGCATTATGTGCACCGATGACATTCAAAAAATCAACAATATCCTGACCTTCCTTCATGTATACAACTTCATAGCCTTTGCGGGTGATTCGCTTTGGCTTTAGTTGAAAGGATTCCATCAGCAGTATGGTTTCCTCCGCAATACCTTTATCCATAAAGGCCATTTCCAGATGATAGGACTTGTCGGGATTGATGATGGAACCTGAGGCAAGAAACACGCCGCGCAGATAGGCACGTATGCAGCATTGGCTGCTTAAAACCAGGTTGCTGTATTCAAGTCGATCTTCTGCCAAACCAACATGAATTCCTATGGAATCCAAGAACTGCTTGCCCTTGTCCGTTTCAAAACCCTTGCGGAAATTCAACCGATAAACAACATGCTTCTTCAACCTGGCATTTTTCTCGCCACTAATCTCAGGAGCTCTATATGTAATCTCTTTAGTATGGGCATAGAGAAGCCTGGACACGGATGCATGCTCGGTAATAAAAAGAAGGGACTTTTTGTTATGTAACTTCCGAAGCGTAAGGCCTGTCCGCAATAGGCCAGCAAACTCAGCCCATCTACAACACTGTTTATCATTTTGTAATCTGGCCAATTCATCTTTTATTGTTGAAGAAAATGACATTATATCACCCAAACTTTTAGTATTTCTATATGCTCCAGCCGAGAAGATCACCCGAGCAGTGAACCTGCTCGCCTGGAACAAACATCCTTGTATTTCATCTTTCGGTGTAGGCCCTCAGTATTTCCGATACACTCCATGCCTGGGCAAAGCACCCCCTCGGAACGAGTGGTTCATTGCCATCGAATATTTCAGAAATGTTTCCGACACAGGCATCACGCAGATGATCCTGAAAAGGCAGGAAGAAAGCGTCCAATTGCTTCTGTAAACCTGGATCGTTCCTGTAAACCCTCGCATAAGCCGAAATGAACCTGCCCAAAGGCCATGTCCAAACCGTCCCCTGGTGATAGGCACCATCCCTTGCATATTGATCACCTATATAGATTCCCCTGTATTGGGGATCCTTCTGGTTCAATGTGCGGAGCCCAAGCGCAGTGTAAAGCAGTTCATAGACCGTATCCACAACGCTTTTGGCATGTTCCCCTTCCAGAACCGGAAAGGACAGGCTAACTGCAAGGATCTGGTTAGGCCGTATCTTTGCATCGGGGCCCAGTTCGTTGACGACATCATATAAGCAGTTATCCCGGGCATTCCAGAATGTTTTGATGAACGCATCCTTCACTCTCGCTGCAAGCTTTTGATATACTGAAGCATCGCCCCCGGTCTTTTCAAAAATAAAGGACATGACCATTAAAGCATTATACCATAGCGCATTTATCTCCACTGCTTTGCCATGTCTTGGGGTCACCACCCAGTTTCCGGCTTTCGCATCCATCCATGTCAGTTGTGTTTCCTCATTCCCGGCGCTAATCAGTGCATCCTTGTCCATTTTGATCTGGAAAGCGGTGCCCTTTTTATACCCCTGAATGATTCTTTCCAATACCGGCAGCAGTTGCTCCTTTACAAAATCAACATCATTTGTATATTGAATATACTGATAAACCGCTTCAAAATACCATAACGCTGCATCCACGGTATTGTATGCGGGTTCTCCGGTACCATCCGGAAATACATTCGGGATCAATCCGTCCTTTTCATATTGCGCAAAGGTAATTAAAATATCCTGTGCATCAGCAAATCTTTTTGTGGCCAGTGTCAATCCTGGCATTGCAATCATCGTGTCCCTGCCCCAATCGGTAAACCAGGGGTATCCAGCGATAATTGTTTTGGCATTTGTGGACTTCCGGTTTACAATAAACTTATCAGAGGCCAAAATGAGCTGCTTAAGTAATGGGTCGTCGTTTGTCCCCTCCTCAGGGGATATCATTTTCTCGCATAGGGCTTTTTGCCTTGAGATTTCCTCATCGATCAAACTTTCTCCATCCAGCGTGTCGAGGGGCTCATCCATACTGCAAACCAACGTAACGGTTTTTTCCTCACCTGGTATA
>JAAYKJ010000127.1 GCA_012522505.1 Clostridiaceae bacterium | reverse complement strand
CATACTTGCAGTAGTAGCCAGTCATAGAGGGAGCCCAAGGCTGGCTATTTCTTTCTTGGTGAGTACACTGTTTAGCATGACCGCCGCAGCCATTCGTCCATATCTGCTATTCAAATCGGCAAGGGCAAAGTAGTTGACCCAGCCGCTTATGAATTGTGTTAGCTTCATGATTCGGTATTCGTTACCCCATCCATTACTTCTTGTTGTCAATTCCCTGAGTCTGCTCTTCATTTTAGCTATAGATTTTGGATGTACCTTCCTGATTTTCATAAAATCATGCGGCCATTTGCATATCGGACAAATTCATGACCTCTGCGGGTTAATTCCTTGTCCATCTCATTCAGCATGACATCGCTCAGAAGCAGGCTTAAAGGTCCGTCTTGCGGTACGTCGACTTCTGTTTTCTTAAACAAACCACCCTGCACTACCCCTGAATTGAAGCATTTATGAATTAGAGATATCACCCTGCCGTCTTTGATTGTATGTGACAGTACTTCGATTAGTTTGCTCTGACATACATTGTCAAAGAACTTCTCAAGATCCATCTCTACTGCGTAGGCATATCCGTCATCTACGTTTTAGTGGCATTCCTCCGCCTGTTTGCTACATTTACTGCAATCAATTCCGTGTAGTTGCTGGGCTTTGACTGTCTTGCAGCCTTACCCTGCTTCCAGCCTGATGTGATTTCTGTTCGCCAGTTCGGAGGTTTGCCTGTACCTTCCTTCGGATTCCACCTCACGATGGACACTCTTGGTGTTCAACGATACCCTTCCCACTAACAGGCGGGTTCAGGACTTTCACCCATTAGATTGCGCCCATGTCGGGCACACAAGAAAAGAGAACCCAAGCTGTTCGCATTAAGTTCTCTTTTAATAGTGTTTGGATCTGAATGATCTTTTCAATCAGTTAACTTATTCAATTGACTAAGTATACAAAAGTCTATAGTCATCTCCGGGAGTCCAAAACCAGCCCTGGCTTCCTTTATGAAGGCTGTCAAATCTGGAAGCTACCATAACGTTAGAGTAAAGCGGGTGCCTAACAAATGCATCATAAACCTCATTGACCATTTTGGTTCTATTGATATTCGATAGTTCACAAAACGCATTTATAACCGATACTAGCCAACCAACTATCGGAAGTTCTCCTGCAATGGTAATCCCAAGGATTTCAACAACATGATCCGTTCCCAACGGATAAGCATCTGCAAATTCTTGCCGGCTATAAGTGATGTAGGGGGAATATGCGTAATCGTATATGCTTGTAGGTTTTTGCGATAAAGTTTTTTCTGCCATGATAATATTTCTCCTTTCTGTTTATTTACTAATTATTAATCGATTAACAACTGCATTTATAAAAACGAAATATGTAGCTAAAATGTAAACCTCCTTATTGATTAATTAAATATCTTGGTTCTTAAGCGAAAACCCTGAAACACGAAATCATTTATCCAGGCAAAAAGAGGTTCTCGTAAAGAGACGTGGTAGGTGTTACCTGCTGCGGATTAATCGCCGAATGGAGAGCGGGCTATTAAAGCGGAAATAGTGCAATGAAAATAGAACATCAGCTAGCTGATTAAATAAAGAATAATATTATTCTTTGATCTGGGAGGACTCAATATGATTCTTGATTTCGCCCAAGTCCTCTTTTATGTCTTTAACAATATCTAATTGTTCCGTTAGCTTCTGCAACAAATCCTGATATTTAGACTCTCTTTGATCTTGCTTTTGGTCTCTTTTTTCTTGATTGCGGATAATGTAAAACAACATGATAACTGAAAGTACAGTCCATATACCTTGCGTTGACGCAAGCTGTAGAATTTCGCTTTCCATTTATGCCCCTTCAGCTCCTACCCAAATTAATTTCAAATTATTTAAGGCCTTATTCTTTGTTTTACATACTGCTTGCCTTGATATTTTTAGTTGTTGAGCAATTTCAGCATCGGAATAGCCCATTTAAAGCGACGTATCAAAATATTGCGCTGCTTGTCCGATAATTGATTGAGACAGTTCATGCAATCTATTCTCTCATCAATATCATAATTACGGAATTCACATAAATCGTAATCTACGTTTACTACTACAAGATTTTTTGACGCAACATTGCGATAAATATCTATTTTTTTATTTCGTAGCATCGGTGTGATGTAACTAACTAAAACAGCGTCGTTGCAGCTTTTAATTCTTTCCGCATCTAAATCTCGTATAAATTCTAACATAGCAATGATTAAATCCGTTTCTGCGCAGTCGCATGGGAGTTGGCGAGCAT
>JAAYKJ010000126.1 GCA_012522505.1 Clostridiaceae bacterium | reverse complement strand
GACTTATGCTAAATGATCCTCTGGAAGATAAAAAGGAAGCGCTTATCAATTTTACGCAGATGACAATTGATTTTTATCATAGCACCCGTGATGGAAGGAATTTTGGGCCTGGTGGCGGACACCAGCCTGGCCATACTTTGCCCTTGGCTTGGTTTGCTGTTATGCTTGGAGATGATGAGGCCAAAAGCTATGTTAAAAACGAAGCTGTATTTAAAACCTCTGAGCACGATTTTTTGCAGCCAAGTACCCTGGACAGTTCAAAAGCATTGTACGGTTCTGAGAAGATGATATTTATGTCCTTCGACCCATACCGCTATTGGCTCTATGTTACAGAAGATAAAAATCCAAAGAACATGTCAAATCTTTGCTATCCTGATCCTTATGGTTATGTTGATGGTGGAGGATCATTAAAGCGAAATCAAAGTGCTTATCAGGAGATCATGAGCGGCGTCTGGCAAGGAGTGGCAGCAGCAGGAGCCATTATGCCTGAGCTTGCAGAGATGTATAACAACCCCCTAATGTTCGACTATGTAGACAGGTGGTTTACTGAGGGGCAATTGACTCAACTTGATCCCGCTGCACCCAGTACGGGAAATATGGATGATTACGGTATTTTATTCGGTGATGACCCAAATAATCCAGGAACCCCTATTTTAGATCCAAGATTAGCTTACTACAACAGCCCGACAGATTTTGGGTACCCGGAAGGTGTTCAGGGAGGACGTTGGCCTGAACGCCATGGAAACAACGTAGGGGGGATTAATCCACCTTATTATAACGCAGGCTTTTTTGCTCCTATGTGGGAACAGTATTATCAGGCACCAGAAGGCCCTGTCCCCGTCGATAGAGTACTTGAAAGCATTACCTCACCATCGCCTGTTAAAGGTGTTCCCAATGGTACCGATAAAACGGCAGCAGCATTTGGGCTTCCTGCCACTGTAACCATGGTTACGGATGGAGGCTCATTACAGGCGAGTGTCAGCTGGAATATGGATTCATGCACCTATGATCCGTACAATAAACAAAGCCAGACCTTTACAGTAGATGGTACGGCGGCCATGCCTCCCGCCACGGATAATCCCAATAATATTCCATTGACAGTAAGTATTCAGGTTACGGTGGACAAAGCAGCAATTGATTCAACCCCTACACCGAGCCCGACACCAAGGAAAAAGTCGAGCCCGACTCCAACAAAAAAGCCGAGCCCGACATCGGCTCCTACAAAGATGCCTATTCCTTCAATAACACCGGAACCGACCAAAGCACCAGCGGAAAACCTTATCACCACTGATTACCCAGAAATGGTCGGGCTTTTAGAGCGTTTATATGAAAACGCCGATATTCGCGATAATGCCTTAAACGCCACCTACGGAGTTATGATGAGAAGAGAGCCGGTCGTAACCCTTGCCGCCGGTTATCAGGAGAATCTTCGGGAGTTGGCAAAGCTTACCTTCTCTGACATCCGAGGGGATGAGTGGTTTGCATCCCACATTCCATTGGCGGTATATCGCAAGCTCATAAATGGTTTCCCGGACGGAACCTTCAAGGGTGGCAACCTGATCTCCCGTGCCGAGGTTCTGACGATGCTGGCCCGATTCAATAGCTCTGAGGAATTGATACGACAGAATGCAGAGCAGGATGTCGAAAGCTGGATCCGCCTTGCAGAGCAAATCGGAAACGACTGGTATACCCATTATGTGGTTGCTGCCAAAGACGGGTTGGTCTACCCGGATTTGTATACAAAAGAAACAATCCTCCAGCCGATGACCCGCGGAGAGGTTATCTACGCGCTGACAAACTCTTTATGGAAGGATGAAATCCGAGAGGGTGGAACATATTATCTATTAGCCGAAATCAATGAAAATCCGGCATTCAATGATACCCTGAAAACGATTCACATCTCCAACCCCGATGCCGGGAACGATGGACCAAAATGCTACTGCTGGTTCAAACAGTTCATATACGCGACCGAAAACCCTGAAATGGGCGTGCCTATGGACTTTTATCCATCCATCATGTGCCTGAAGGACAAGGGAATCCTGCTGGGAAACAACGGAGAGAGCAAGTGGTACGATCCGATCACCCGGGCCGAGACACTGACATTGTTTGAACGTTTGGCAAGAGTATGGGGTGAAGAAAGTAATCTGGAATATGATTGAGGTGCAGTTGTTGACGGCCAACAGGGAATAACCTTGTCCGGTTAGCAGCCTATACAGCATGAGCAACAAAGGTTTCAAGATTTTTTTGGAGGTATGATCTTATGCGGTTTCTGGTTCATGGAGAAAAAAATAAGGCAGTGCGTGTTTTTGCTATGGTATTAAGCGTATGCAGTCTTTGCGCATTGTTTACAGTTCCGTCTGCGGTTTCTTTTGCACAAACCCAGGAGGAACTG
>JAAYKJ010000125.1 GCA_012522505.1 Clostridiaceae bacterium | reverse complement strand
TTAGTATTTAATAAATTTATCCCCCGAACATCACAGATGCTACATTTCTCTGGAACATATTTTTCGATATTTCCACAGACAGGGCAGGCCCCTATTCCTTGAGCATAATAAAATCGAATGAGTAAAAACTTACAACATCTTCATTAGGCCAGAGTGTACCTATTGAGACCGTATCCATGTACCCCGAATACTCAACATTACATGTAATAGAGATACCATGTATTGTGAATTGGAAATCTTCAAATGGTGATGATGATATCTGATTAATCAGAGCTTTTACGTCATTATAAAATAGACTATATCCCTTCTGAGCTAGATACTAGACTAGATACTAGATAGGAAATTGCTTTTCGATATCTAAACTATAGCATCACATTTTTACCAAGTCAACAGCCTAAATACTAAATTGTTATTCTACTGCCCTTCTGAAAATACAATTATTATTGAAAAATCAGTTCTGCTGGAAAGGGCAAAGAACAAAGGTGCAGGAATGGAAATAGGGCACTGAATGCAATATATCACTTCCTTGCAATTCAGATGGTGGCTATATCAGCATCAGGAAAGCTAAGGCATCCGGTATTCAGAGAGTACTTTGAACAGAAGGTTAAGGACGGCAAGAATAAACCACAGGCGCTTGTGTGCGTGGCAAGACGGCTTGTGAGGGTAATCTATGGTATGATGAAGACCAAGACGGAATACAGACCATATGAGAAGGCTCAATAAAGGAATTTTGAGCTTTGTGTAGAATATATACTATTGGATGATAATGGATTTTTAATAAAGGGAACGCAGTACAGGATAATACCATTGGTTATAGTCCTTGTAGTGAGGGAACGAGTAGTATTGTTGATGATATTCTCGAAGGTGCTACCCCTGGGAGAGTAACGAAGGGAAAAACTACCCTGTACGAGAAACCAGGTGATTTTAGTCAAGCTAGTAATGAATTTGACGCTCTTAATCCATCTAATGTAAAGAATATTGACACTGTATATGGCCCAGGCAAAACAGGTACTTTACCGGATGAAGAACAGTAACTGTAAGATCAGGTAGTACTGATTGTCGTCCTACTTTAGAAATAAGAAATTCAAACGGAAGGGGAATAGAGATCAGATATGGAAAATAAAGCAATTAATATGCAGGAAAACTGGATAAAGTAGAATCCATCTAACATACGAGAGGGAGAGTTTATTGTTACAGAATTTAATCAAAATAAAGAAGGAACAAAAATAGTTTTAGATGATGGTCAGGGTAAATACAGGCGAAATCCTCATAGGGGTGCCCCACAGCGAATACGATATACCCCCGGCTGGCCAGTTCCTCCATCTGTATGACATTTTGCCCGTTGAACATTGCCCCGCCCCCGGAAAACAGGATGACCGGGTATTGTTCTTCCGCCTCACAGACATCTACATTCAGAGTACTGTGCGTTTTCACGAGGGTGAAATGGCCGAAGAGATCCGGCAGATTGCGGTATTTGGAAAAAAGGCCGATAGCCTCCCTGCTGCTGATCCAGCGGGCAACTTGCTTCCCTTCGGTATTGGAGGCAGGGTACCAGATCTGTACAGTAACATTCCGGTTATCTGAGGTTTGCGTAAAAATCTCTTCCCTTGACAAGTCCATAAAAGACATGTGCGTGCTTCCCACCGAATAGGAACCTATTGGAGCAGGTAGCTGAACCACGGGGAAAAGTAAAGGCAGAGCAATGGATAGAACGGCAAGGGGAATCAAGAAAATCAGACCAATCCCCTTGATGACACTGCTCATCTATATCTTTGATACATACTTTTTGGCTAGCACTGTAAGAAACAGTCCAACAGCCAGGATAAAGGCCGGAACAATATGGATGCGGTAGCCTTCGGACAGAATGCTGACAACTCCAACATAAATAGCTAGGGCGCCAGCATTCAGGCTTGTTTTCTGCTTTTTAAACAGCAACAGGCTTATCCATGAAAACAAAAGCAGAACAAGAAACAGGTTTTCAAACAGTCTCATAGCAAATCATCCTTTCTGTTCACTACGTTAGCAACCTTGCCTTACACGAACCTGTATTCAACCTTAAGGCAACATTAAAATTCATCAAATTCCCAAGACCCCGCTTCTATAAGCGGAGGTTCCTTGTGCGGTGCGTTCCGGTGTAGGGGTTATCCTCTCGGGGTAGCGTTCCGGTGGGTACGCTCCTGTGATACGCACCCCTGTTCCTACTTCGGCAGGGGCACAGTCCTCCTCCGAAGCCATAGCGTATTTCACTTTTTTCACCCTTCCCTCAGCCCCGTGTGCTATAATGGAAAAAAACAAAGGTGGGTCTGCATGGATCAGGTAAAAGACAAAAAAATTCTATTGGTCGAGGATGAACCGGAGCTTTTACGGATGCTGGAAACCATATTGAAGAGGGATGGTTTTCATCAAGTCTTCGTGGCTCCAACCGTTTCCGAAGCTCTGTCACTCACTGCAAAATGCAGGCCGGATGCAGCGGTCCTGGATGTAATGCTCCCCGACGGGGACGGGTTTACCCTGCTGGGGGAAATTAAAAAAGTCCGGGATATTCCGATTCTGTTTCTGACTGCAAGAGGGGAAGCGGAGGATAAAATCCTGGGTCTTGGCCTGGGTGCCGATGATTATATCGTAAAGCCCTTCCATCCAAGAGAGTTTACTTTGCGCCTGAGCGCAGTGCTAAAGCGCACCTATGCAAGTGCGATGAAAAATGAAATGCCGGTTATGACGCTTCCTGCATGCGTGATTGATTTGGGAAAGGCGGAGGTAACAAAGGGCGAGGAAACGTTTTTACTTACTGCGAAGGAACATGCAATCCTGACTGCCTTATGCCGGAATGCCAACAGGGTTGTCACGACCGATACACTTTGCCAGTGTGCCTGGGGAGATGATTCCTACGGGTATGAAAATACACTGATGGTACATATTCGTCACATCCGGGAAAAAATTGAGATTAATCCATCTGACCCAGCTGCACTGATTACGGTGAAAGGGCTGGGTTACAAACTGGTGGTATAATGGGAGGTATATTTGTGGGAAAGCGGAGAAAACCTTGTTATGCTGGGTTACCCCAGAAACACAATGATGAAATACTACTGGTCTTTCCCCACGCATTCCATTGGTTCCTTTCCGATGACCCTGTTGCTCCTTGGCGTTTTCAATCTGCTGATAACCATCGGATTGTCGGTGTTCTTAACAAGGCGAATCACAAACCCCCTTTCCAACATCGCAGAAGGGATAGCCCTTTTGGAAGAAGAAAAAGAAGTTGAGCTGCATGAAAGGGGAGTGTTTGAAGGCCTGGCCCAAAGCATAAACCATACCTCCCGTCTGATCCATGAAAAGAACCATAAGCTCAGGCTTCGTGATACGGCGGTGTCCAATTGGCTGACTGGAATATCTCATGATATTCGCACACCCTTGTCCATGGTCCTCGGATACTCCGGACTGATGGAAGAGGATCCGGATTTACCGGAAGCAACAAGGGGCCAGGCAAAAATCATTACAGAGAATACCGTAAGAATGAAAAATTTGATTGAAAACCTGAACCTTGCCCATAGCCTGCAGTATCAGCTGATGCCGCTTTCATTACAGCCCATAAGGCTTTCGAATATTGCGCGCAAAGCAATGACGGAGTGTGTAAACACCGGCATCCTGCAAAACCATCCATATGAGATCCGCATCGAAGACGAGTGTGTATCGGCTTTACTGGACGAAGCCCTGTTTCTGAGGGCTATGATCAATCTCATCTCAAACAGTGCAAAACATAACCGGGAAGGGTGCACGATTACCATCGCCGTTCCGCCTTCAGAAAATAAAGTTGCCTGTTTGATGATTTCGGATACCGGTATGGGGATATCCAGAGATGTCATTGGAAGGCTGAATCAACAGGATTATTTAAGTGCCTGGACGAAACAGTCCCATGGCTTGGGGCTTATCATTGCCAAAAGCATTGTTGAGGTTCATCAGGGGCATTTGACCATTGAGACTATAAATGGTAGAGGTACGGTGATAACAATCCGGCTTCCCGTACATCAATGATGCAATTTTTGATGCGTCTGTGACGAGCAATTAACAGATTAGAGATGGTGTTTCTGCACAGAGCAATAATGTTCATCAGATATAGAAAAGAGATCGATCATGAATATAGTGTCTGCCGAGAAAATATCAAAAAGCTATAACGAGAAGAACTTGTTTAATGAAGTTTCCGTCAGTATCGAAGGGGGGGACAAAATTGGTCTGATTGGAATTAATGGTACGGGGAAGTCTACATTTCTGAAAGCAATAGCAGGCCTGGAAACATTGGATGCGGGGAAGATTACCTATACCAACGGGATTACAATCGAATTCTTACCTCAAAATCCCTGCTTTGAAGATGGAACGACCGTACTCCAGCAGGTGTTTAAGGGTTTTTCACCGGTTATGAAGCTGCTTCGTGACTATGAAACAGTACTCCGGAAGATTAACCAACACCCGGAAGACAGCCGGCTTGAAAAGGAGCTTATTGCATTAACACAGAAAATGGAGAATATGGGGGCCTGGACGATTGAAACGGAGGCAAAATCCGTATTAACCAGGCTGGGCATATCGGATTTTTATCAGAATGTTGAGACGCTATCAGGGGGGCAGCGAAAAAGAGTGGCTCTGGCCGGTGCTCTTATCACGCCTTCCGATTTGTTGATCCTTGATGAGCCTACCAACCACATTGATAGCGAAACCGTGGATTGGCTGGAGAAATACCTTGCAAAAAGAACAGGAGCCCTACTGATGGTAACCCATGACAGATACTTTTTGGATCGGGTTGTCAATCGTATTCTCGAAATTGACAGAGGGTTCCTGTATAGCTATCAGGCGAATTATGAAAAGTATCTGGAGATGAAGCTGGAGAGGGAAGAGATTGCGCAAGCCTCAGAAAGAAAACGTCAGGACCTTATCCGAAACGAGCTTAAATGGATACAAAGAGGGGCAAGGGCACGAACAACAAAGCAGAAGGCAAGGCTGGGAAGGTTTGAAAAGCTTACAGAACAAGAGGGACTGCGGGAAAGTGAAAATATTGATATCCAGGCAGCTATCTCCCGGTTGGGTAAAAAGATCATCCACCTCGAAAATATCAGCAAACGCTTTCCCTGTGGTGAAATTATACGGGATTTCAGCTATTCATTCCTTAAGGATGACAGGGTTGGTATTATTGGACCCAATGGCAGCGGAAAATCAACATTACTAAAGATCATGACCGGACAAATATCTCCGGATAACGGGTCTGTTTCCATTGGACAAACCGTGAAAACAGGGTTCTTCTCTCAGGAGAATGATGATATGGATGAAGGGCTAAGAGTGATAGAATATATCCGGAAAAAGGCGGAATACATCAATACACGCGACGGTACAATCAGTGCATCCCAAATGCTGGAGAGGTTTTTATTTCCGCCAAATGTGCAGTGGACACCCATAGCAAAGCTTTCGGGAGGAGAAAAAAGAAGGCTGTACCTTCTATATATCCTGATGGGAGCTCCCAATGTCCTGATGCTGGACGAACCAACCAACGATCTGGACATTCAGACACTAACGGTTCTTGAAAATTATCTGGATGATTTCCCTGGAGTGGTGATAGTTGTATCTCATGACCGATATTTTTTAGACAGAGTGGCGGATAAAATATTTTCCTTTGAAGGAAACGGAGAAGTAAGGCAGTATGCAGGGAACTACACCGATTACAGACAATATGCCGAACAGCTTCAACAAAGCGCTGCAGACCAGAGCCGTGAGACAGAGAAACAAAACAGGAATGAAAAGAGAGAAGTAAAAAAAGACAGACCTCTGAAGTTTACCTATAGGGAACAGAAGGAATTTGAGCAGATTGATGGAATCATTGAAGCATTGGAAAAAAAGCTTCAGAGGATAACACTGGAAATGAACGATGCCTCCAGCGATTTTCAAAAACTTCAGCAACTCGTCGCCGAAAAGGACGGTGTGGAAAAACAATTGGAGGATGCTATAGAGCGTTGGACTTACCTGAATGAGCTTTACGAGAAAATCGAAGGGAGGTGAGCGAGTGTCTCTCTTGGCCTCGTTATATAATATGGGCGATGGTACCCCGTTGCTATTCAATGCCTGAGGGCATCCACAATTCTCAAAACCTCTGTCAATAGCGTTTTAACAATGGTGACGGAAGATAATATGTAATAATCTCATGGCAAGTAAATTGCTCTTTGAGTCAATTTTCAGTGTGAATCAGTGGTCAATTTTCATTATAAAATTAGGAAGACCTAATGGTTTACTAAGTTACTGTTCACAGGTACTTGTGAGGATATCGCTGTGCAATATTAGGAAACATCAGCGGAATGCCGCTTAGAGATGTATCGTTCAATGCGGTTATCAGCCCTACAGATACCTACATCCTTATATTTACTACCATTTGAGACCTTTTTACTTTCCGATATATACAAGCGTTTCGTAGGGTCTTATTGAATCTGTTCGATCATCATAATTTGAAATTAGCAGTTCAGCTTGCCTGGGTAGTAGATTAAAGATTTCATTATTTTTGAAACAACAGTTGGAGAAGTTGCATATAACCAACAACACATTATCGTCTTCGGTTCTCTTGTAAGCAAACAATCTGTCATCGTCAGGTAGCAGCAATTCATAACGCCCACTGATAATTACCGGCACCTGTTTGCGAAGTTGAATTAATTTTTGATAATAGCAGAATACTGAAGATGGGTCGTTAATTTGCATCTCAGCGTTGACGCTGTCGTAATTACCATTGACATGAAGCCAAGGCACTCCAAGCGTAAATCCTGCGTTCATGCCGGCATCCCACTGCATCGGGGAACGCGCATTGTCCCTTCCTGCCTTGCGGATACACTCCATCATTTCGTTGTGGCTATAGATATGCTTAGATTCAACTAAATCTCTGTAGGCATTAAGTGTTTCAACATCACGTACCTCGCTAAGTTCATGTATATCCAAATTGGTCATGCCCAGCTCGTCACCCTGAAAGATATAAGGCGTTCCTTTCATCATCATCAGGCAAGTGGCAAGCATCTTCGCGCTCTTGTTCCAAAACTCAACACTTGAGGTATCGCCAAAGCGGGATACCACGCGGGGCTGATCGTGATTACCCCAAAACAAACTGTTCCAAGCCTGGCCTTCCAGTTCTGTCTGCCATTTAGATAAAACCCGTTTTAGTTCAGGCAGCGTGTATTTGTTCGTAGTCCATTTACCATATGGACCGGCATCAATATCCATATGCTCAAATTGAAATACCATGTTTAGCGGCCCTGAATCGAGGCTACTGTATTGAATGGCGTTAAATGGCGAAACTCCAGGTGTTTCACCGACGGTCATGATATCATACTTAGACAGCACCTCTCTGTGCATTTCCCTTAGATACTCGCAAACCTTCGGTCCGTTAACGCAATTGCCGCCCATTCCGCCATCAACGCTTAACGCTTCCGTCGGTTTTGAGATGAGGTTGATGACGTCCATCCGAAAGCCATCGATTCCTTTATCCAGCCACCAGCGCATGGTATCAAAAACAGCACTGCGGACTTCGGGATTCTCCCAATTAAGATCGGGTTGTTCATTTGCGAAAAGATGCAAATAATACTGCCCTGATAATGGTTCGAACGCCCAAGCGGAACCTGAGAATACACTTTCCATGCGGTTTGGTTCCCGCCCTTCAAAACTATCGCGCCATATGTA
>JAAYKJ010000124.1 GCA_012522505.1 Clostridiaceae bacterium | reverse complement strand
CGTGAAACAGTATGGAATGTTGTGGATAAAATCAGCAAGCAGGAAGAACGCCTGCTTTCCTTAAAAACCGAGGAAAACAGACTGATGAATCTCCGCCAGTCGTTATTGCCATGGAATGAGCTTACCGTTCCGTTGGAAACCATAGGAACACAAAAGACGGTGTTTCAGTTTGGCACCATACCATCGAATATTTCCTGGGATCAGGTATCTTCTGAGTTTGATGAAAAGGCTCCCTTTTCGGTTATAAAGAGAATAAACAGCGATAAGGAATTACATTATATCTATCTGTTTTCTCATGCAGAAACTGCAGATGCATGTCTTTCATACCTAAAAGCCCATGGCTATAACAGGGTTACATTTCATGGCCTTGCCGGAACGGCAGAGGAGAATATCTTAAAAATAAATTACCGAATGGACGCTATCGCCACAGAGCGAGAAAATTGTGCTGAACAGATACAAAAAATGGCGGATGCCAGAAATTCCGTTGAAATTCTGCATGATATTCTTTTGATGGAAAAAGGCCGCATTGAGGCAACCGGAAGAGTGTTAAAGACAAAAAGGGCTTTTTACATTAAGGGTTGGGTTCCACAAAAGGTTGCCCTTGAAGCAAAAAAAGCTCTTGAATCAAAATATACCGTAAGTGTAGAACTTGAAAAACCAGCTGATGATGAAGAGTTTCCAGTACTTTTGGAAAACAGAGGCCTAGCAGAGGCGGGTGAGCCTGTTTCGAAGATGTACAGTCTTCCGAACAGCCGTGAGATTGACCCCAATGCTGTAATGTCCTTCTTCTACGTCGCTTTTTTCGGGTTGATGCTGGGCGACGGTGGATATGGGATTGTCCTGGCCTTGATTGCAGGAATTGCATTATGGGGTTTGAAGCTGCAGGGCAACATCCGCAAGTTTATGAAACTGATGTTTTACTGCGGTCTTTCTACAGTCTTTTGGGGTGCAATGTTTGGCAGTTGGTTCGGTATCAGCGCTCTGGTTAAATACGCGCTATGGCTTGATATTGTCGAAAACCCGGAAGTCATGTTATCCTGGTCACTGCTGTTTGGCGTCATCCATATGTACGCAGGCTTTGCAATGAAGGCGGCCAACCTTATCCGTGAAAAGAGATACCTGGATGCCCTGTTTGATGCAGGTTTCTGGTATATTTTCTATACCGGAGCGGTTCTCACATTATTGCCTTATGCGCCTGCAGTAGACAAAGAAAAAGTTGCACCCTTGGTATCCATAGGTCAGTACCTGCTTATTGGTGGTGCAATACTCCTGATATTTACGGCTGGAAGAAAAAACAAGAAGTTATTTGGAAAGATATTCGGAGGATTGTCCAGCCTTTATGATGTTGTTTCGTTTTTAAGCGATATTCTTTCGTATTCCAGACTACTGGCCCTTGGCCTTGCATCAGCCATCATTGCTTCCATTGTAAACCAAATGGCTGTAATGTTTGATATGCCCATTGTTTTTAAAGTGATCATGGCTGTTGCAATACTGCTTGTGGGGCATGGCATTAACTTCGCTATTAATGCGTTGGGTGCATATGTTCACTCTTGCAGGCTACAGTATCTGGAATTTTTCGGCAAGCTTTTCACGGGCGGAGGCGAACCCTTCAGCCCTTTGAAAGCCAATACAAAATATATAACAGTAAAATCCGATGCGGGAGTTTGAGTCATAATTATCAATCAATCCGTATCAGGGATGGAGATGGAGGTTTTAAACCATGTGGGAACAAATTATCAATGGACAAAATTTAGCTTACCTGGGCGCTGCAATTGCTTTTTTAGTGGCTGGGTTAGGCTCATCGAAAGGTGTTGGCCTCGCAGGACAGACTGGCGCGGGTGTATTGACTGAGGATCCTTCAAAGTTCGGTTCAGTTATGCTTCTCGAAGCGCTACCCAGTACCCAGGCTATTTACGGCTTTGTCATCGCATTTTTGATCATCGGTAAAATCGACGGGGCCATGACGCTTGCTGATGGAATGCATTATCTAGCAGCGGGACTACCCATGGGTATTGTAGGTTTCATGTCTGCGGTCTATCAGGGGAAGGTTGCTGCATCGGGCATTCAATTGATCGCAAAACGCCCGGAAGCTATCGGAAGTGCCATTACCCTTGCACTGATGGTTGAAATGTTTGCCATTTTATCTCTGATAGTCTCAATCTTAATGATCGGCTAAGCACAAAAAGCTAAAGGAGCGTTCCAAATGACAGGAACAGATAAGATAAAATCGAAAATCCTTGAGGATGCCCGGGCACATGCGTCTGAAATTGAAGAGCAGGCCAAGCGGGAAGCTCAGGAAATTATGGAAAAGGCCTCGGTTGATGCGGAGCAGAAACGAGCAGAAATATTAGGAAAAGCCGAACAAGACGGACAAGAGGTCTATCGGCGCCTTCTGTCGGTGTCTGGATTGGAGAACCGTAAAGAAGTTCTCCGTGCAAAGCAGGACATCGTGGAAGCTGCCTTTCAGGGAGCATTGGACAAGGTTGTTAATCTACCTGACAGAGAATACCAGACGCTGATTGAAGACTTAATCGTCAGCGCAGCGGTCAAAGGAAGCGGTGAAATCCTTCTTTCCGAGAAAGACAGAAAACGCATGGATAAAGGGTTTCTTAAAAATATTAACAATCGTTTGAAGAAAGCAGGGGCTGAAGGGAATCTTACATTATCAAAGGACACGATCTGCTCATCCGGTGGGTTTGTAATAAAATCCGGGGATATGGAGATCAACGGCACCTTGGAGATTCTTATCGGAATGTTGAGACCGAAGCTGGAAAACGAAGTTGTCGAGATCCTTTTCGATAATTGATTAAAATAACGAGGGATAAGCATGCTGAAAATAAACCAGGAAGAATACGCATACGCAACTGCACGCATCCGAGCAAAGGAGGTTAAGCTTCTTGACAGTAGTCGGTTTGAACGAATGCTGGAAGCGGCTACCCCAGAGGAGGCTTATAAAGTGCTTGCGGAAGCAGAGTATGGGGACGGAGGCGAAAGCTCGGGGAATGTTTTTGCCTACGAAGCTCTTCTTTCCGAAGAAATGAAAAAAATGTATGCGCTTCTTGAAGAGATTGCCCCGCAGATAGAGGTTGTAAGAGCCTTTCAAAGGCGTTACGATTATTTCAATGTAAAGGTTCTCTTAAAAGCTGAATTTTCCAACCAGGATCCCCCTCCTATTTTAATGGAGACCGGCACTTTTAGTAGGGATGTTATCCAAAAAATGATCCGTGACCGGGATTACAAAGAAATGAGCCCTATCATGCATCGGGCTGTCTTAGAGTTATATGATATTTTTTCAAGAATCGGAGATCCTCAAATTGTTGATTTGGTGATGGATAAAGCGTCCTATGAACAGTTTGTGTCAGATTTAAGTGAAATGAACAGTCCGTTTATGCATGATCTGGCAAAATTGATGGTTGATATCACCAACATCAAAATGTTTATCCGAACCAGATTGCTGAACAAGACTTGGGCTTTTCAGACGAAACTGCTTCTGGAAGGTGGGGAAATCCCTGAAAAAATTTATTTCGAAAACAGTGATAAGTCTGCGGAAAGCTTTGTTAACGATATCAGGCAGACAAGATTTGGAGATGTGGTCACAAAAGGTTGGGAACTTTACAAATCGAGAGGAAATCTTTCCGGGCTTGAAAAGCTCCTGGATGATCACCAGATGGAATTTATCCGTAATGCAAGACTGATCACGATGGGGGTTGAACCCTTCATTGCGTGGTTGTTTGCGAAAGAGGCCGAAATCAGAAATGTCCGGATGATTATTACAGGGAAGATCAATGGGCTACCCAATGATTTAATTCGTGAAAGGTTGCGTTTGGTTTATGTATAAAATAGGTGTGATCGGAGAAAAAGATGCGGTTCTGGGCTTTAAGGCATTGGGCTTTTCAGTTTTCCCCACAGAAAACAGGGAACAGGCTGTTAGAATTCTTTCAGAACTGGCCCGGAGTAATTATGCCGTCATCTATATTACGGAACAAACCGCGGCCAATATAAAAAATGAAATTAATCAATACCGGGAGGAACGCTTCCCGGCAGTTATTCCTATCCCAGGTATTCAGGGTAGTTTGGGAATTGGAATGCAGGGAATTAAAAAGTGTGTTGAGAAAGCCGTTGGAGCGGATATTCTCTTCCGGGATGAGTAGCAGACTCGTTCAGTTGAAGCTGTACAGACCTGTAGCCATAGCTTCATTAAGAACAGGTCAAAAATAGAAGTCAGGGTCCTGAAAATATGGCAAAGTTGGGATCCTCGTGCAAATGCACGATTCATAATGAAAATGAGTACCGGCAATAACATTTTTCGGGGTTGCTTATCAACAAAAAGATATTGCACCAGGTACTGAAAGCGAGGGATTTGGTTTGAGCCAGGGAAGAATAATCAAGGTATCGGGACCTTTGGTTATCGCTGAGGGCATGCGGGATGCCAACATGTTTGATGTGGTCCGTGTCAGCGAACACCAGCTGATCGGTGAGATATTGGAGATCCATGGAGACAGGGCATCCATACAGGTGTATGAGGAAACTTCCGGCCTTGGTCCAGGTGGACCGGTTGTTTCAACCGGGAAGCCGCTAAGCGTAGAGCTGGGTCCAGGGCTTTTAGAGAATATGTTTGACGGGATACAACGCCCTCTTGAAGCGATGCGCGCAAAGACGGGAAGCAATATTACCCGCGGAGTGAATATTAGCGCATTGGATCGGGACAGAAAATGGGGGTTTAAACCTGCGTTGACAAAAGGGCAGAATGTTGTGGCCGGGGATATCATCGGAACCGTTCAGGAGAACGTGGTATTTGAACATCGCATCATGGTACCCTACGGAATTGAAGGGACAATTGAGAGTATCAGCGAAGGTGATTTTACCATAGATCAGACCGTAGCTGTGGTGAGGAAACAAGACGGCAGCACAGCCAATCTGACGATGATGCAGACCTGGCCGGTCCGTAGAGAACGCCCATATAAAGAGAAGCTACCGCCAGATGAGCCGATGGTTACGGGGCAAAGAAACGTTGACACTTTGTTTCCGATCGCCAAGGGTGGTGTAGCTGCTATACCTGGCCCATTCGGAAGTGGAAAAACCGTAGTGCAGCATCAGCTGGCAAAATGGTCCGATGCCGATCTGGTCGTATATATCGGCTGTGGTGAACGTGGAAACGAGATGACAGACGTTCTAATGGAGTTTCCACAATTGAAGGATCCAAGAACCGGCGAATCTCTGATGAAGAGAACGGTTTTAATCGCGAACACATCCGATATGCCTGTTGCAGCACGTGAAGCATCCATTTATACTGGCATTACGATTGCGGAATATTTCCGGGATATGGGTTATTCCGTTGCCTTAATGGCCGACTCAACCTCGCGCTGGGCCGAAGCATTGCGTGAAATGTCTGGCCGATTGGAGGAAATGCCCGGTGAAGAAGGTTATCCCGCCTATCTTGCTTCCCGATTGGCACAGTTTTATGAACGCGCAGGCAAGGTGATTACCCTGGGTTCAGAGGAGCGCACGGGTGCTCTTTCGGCAATTGGTGCCGTATCCCCTCCCGGCGGTGATCTGTCTGAACCGGTTACACAGGCAACCCTGCGAATTGTTAAGGTGTTCTGGGGTCTTGATTCTAACCTCGCCTATCGCAGACATTTCCCGGCCATTAACTGGCTGATCAGTTATTCATTGTATGCAGATCGCATGCAGGAATGGTACAGCAACAATGTTTCCCGTGATCACGGGAAATACAGAACCCAGATGATGAGAATTCTGCAGGAGGAAGCAGAGCTCGAGGAAATTGTAAGGCTGGTAGGGGTAGATGCCCTGTCACCGAAGGATAGGGTTACCTTGGAAGCTGCCCGTTCCATCCGTGAGGACTATCTTCATCAGGATGCTTTTCATGAGGTGGACACGTATGCTACATTACACAAACAATTCAGAATGCTGAAGATGATCCTGAGCTATTATTATATGGCACTGGATTCAATACAAAAAAACGTGGATCTGAAGAAGCTCTTTTCTCTGCCGGTTCGTGAGAAAATCGGTCGGGCAAAGTATATTCCACAGGACAAGATTGATGTTGAGTATGATCAGATCGAAAAAGAATTGGTCGAACAAATGGAAGCACTTGTTGCAAAGGAAGGTGAATAAGCATGCTTAAGGAATATCGTTCCATTGTTGAAGTCGCCGGACCTTTAATGCTGGTGCAGGATGTAGAAGGTGTTACCTATAATGAACTGGGAGAAATTGAACTTGAAAACGGTGAAATTCGCCGCTGTAAGGTTCTTGAAGTTGATGGATCAAATGCTGTGGTGCAGCTGTTTGAAAGTGCTGTCGGCATAAACCTGTCAAACAGTAAAGTGCGTTTTTTTGGACGAGGGATTGAGCTTGCTGTATCGATGGATATGCTCGGACGCGTATTCGACGGTCTTGGGAAGCCTATTGACGGTGGACCCGAAATTATACCGGACACCAGGCTAGATATCAATGGTGTACCGATGAACCCCGCAGCCCGTGATTATCCATCGGAGTTTATACAGACCGGTATATCTGCCATCGATGGCCTGAATACACTGGTTCGTGGACAGAAGCTCCCAATCTTTTCTGGTTCCGGCCTTCCCCATGCACAATTGGCGGCTCAAATTGCCCGTCAGGCGAAGGTTCTTGGCACCGACAGTAATTTCGCTGTCGTATTCGGAGCTGTAGGAATAACCTTTGAGGAAGCTGATTTCTTTATTAGCGATTTCAAGAAAACTGGTGCAATTGACAGAGCAGTTCTGTTTATGAACCTTGCCAACGACCCGGCTGTCGAACGTATTGCTACGCCTCGTATGGCTCTGTCTGCTGCAGAATATCTTGCTTTTGAAAAAGATATGCACGTTCTTGTTATCATCACTGATATTACAAACTATGCAGAAGCGCTTCGTGAAGTGTCGGCTGCCCGAAAGGAAGTACCGGGCCGTCGTGGGTACCCAGGTTATTTATATACCGACCTGGCAACCCTTTACGAACGAGCAGGAAGGAAAAAGGACCATGATGGAAGCATTACGCTCATTCCAATTCTGACCATGCCTGAAGATGACAAGACACACCCAATCCCCGACCTGACCGGTTATATCACCGAAGGCCAGATAATTCTAAGCCGTGAATTACACAAAAAGGGTATTATGCCCCCCATCGATGTACTACCGTCGCTGTCCCGTCTGAAGGATAAGGGGATTGGCAAGGGCAAAACCCGTGAGGATCATGCTAATACGATGAATCAGCTTTTTGCAGCATACGCAAGCGGCAAGGAAGCGAAGGAATTAGCGGTTATTCTCGGCGATGCGGCGTTGACCGATACAGACAAGCTGTTCGCTAAATTTGCAGACAACTTTGAAGCGGAATATGTCTCTCAGGGCTTTGAAACCGAAAGAGAGATTGAAAAAACACTGGAGCTTGGCTGGAAGCTGTTGTCCATATTGCCTGTCGGGGAACTGAAGCGAATCAAACAGGAATATATCGACAAATATTTGCCAAAGAAGTAAAGGAGATTATTCCATGGCCAGAATGAATGTCAATCCTACCCGTATGGTTTTAACCGGGCTGAAGAAAAGGTTAGTCACGGCCAGACGTGGTCATAAGCTGCTGAAGGACAAACGGGATGAATTGATGAAAAAATTCCTGGATATCGTCCGGGAAAATAAAAGACTGCGTGAAGAAGTGGAAGAGAAACTGAAGGTGGTTCATTCCCGTTTTGTCATGGCAAGGGCGGTCATGAATTCCGAGCTTGTGGAGGAGGCACTGATGTTTCCAAAGGTGGAGGTAGCCCTGAATACATCCACGCGCAATATTATGAGTGTGGATGTGCCTGTTCTGGAGTTCACTACCGAAGGCGGAACAGAAGGCGATATATATCCATACGGCTTTGCCAACACCACAGGTGAACTGGATGAGGCCATTGCCACCTTGTCCAATCTGACACCGGAACTGTTAAGGCTTGCAGAAATGGAAAAGTCAGCCCAGCTACTGGCCGACGAAATTGAGAAAACCCGACGTCGTGTTAACGCGCTGGAATATGTGTTGATCCCAAACCTTGAGGAAACCATTAAATACATCATCATGAAGCTGGATGAAAACGAACGTTCCAACCTCACCCGCCTGATGAAGGTAAAGGACATGGTTTTAAAAGATGCACACAGCTTTTGACAGTTCGCGAATAGTTTGAAAAGTTCGCAAAAAAGTGACAGTTCGCAAATAGTTTGAGAAATTCGCGGAAAAGTTTGAAAAAAGTTTCAACTGAATAAGTATATCCCAACTGAATAATATAAGCGACACGAATAGAGGTAGCTATGAAGATAATACCTCTATTTATTTTTGAAATAAAGCCAATAGCCTTGCCAGTCAGTCCAGAGAAATAAATTGCTCCCGAGTACTGCTGTTTTTTCCGGTATATATGACCTAAGTAATACCACAAGATGTTTCGGAAGCTGCGATAAGGGCTCTTTGACTTTACAAAAAGATGTAGCGTAATTTTTCATATTTTTGTTGCGGAAAAATATTCACTCCCAGGTGGGGGTGGGGGACTTCTTGTTGTATAGTGTTAAGCAAGAGATGATTTTGATTTGCAAAACAATTGCTGCCACTGGTTTGACATAAACAGAAAAAACTAATTGATTGACCATAAATTGTATGATATACTACCCGTATCATAAAGCTTTGGTTGTTTTTCCCATAACCGGAGGTAGTATAATGAATAATTATAATTTATTTCAAAGGTTAGCTATTTTTATGGTCACAGGTATTGTCTTCTTTACAGGTTGTATTCCAGTTCATGCGAAAACGATAAGCAGCGTGTATCCGGAAAGTGCAGTTGTTCTGGCTGAAACTTTTCCGGCAAGCACCCATACGGCTACATTTTATGTGGATCAAACACATCAATCGGCCAGTGACTCAAACCCGGGGACGGAAAGCCTGCCATGGCGTACCGTACAAAAAGCGGTGGATACGCTGAACCCGGGGGAAACCGTCATCGTAAAGCCAGGCAGTTATGAAGCCATTACAATAAAACGAAGTGGAACCAAAGGGAACTATATTACCATCAAGGGTGTATCTGCGCCGGACAAGTCGTTAATGAAACCTGATGAAATTTATAATCCCGCGCTAAAGAATTACGTTCCTCCAAACACAGCTAATAATGCCGTTATTAAAGGAATTACCTTCCAGGGGCCTGGAACACAGCATGTCGAATATGTACGTGTTGAGAATTTTGAAATCACAACGGTCGCGGAACCTTCTTGGAGCAATTGGGTATATTTAAGAAATGCCCGGCACATAGAACTGAATAATAATTTTATTCATGAATGCAGGGGGTTGGCTGTATACGGCCATACCGCAGATAATATCGTGCTCCGAAACAATGTTATATATCGTATATTAAGCGTTGGTATGATTGTGTACGGCAGCAACTGGATCATTGAGGCCAATGAGATCATGCATGGCGTTACTTACAATACGTTCACCGGTGAAGAATTGCGCGGTGACTGCGATGCACTCAGGTTCTTTGGTGCGGGGCACGTTATCAGGGGTAATTATTTCCACGATTACCTTGACGAAGAAGCATCCGGGCATATTGATGCCATGCAGACATATTCGAACAACCCGGAATATAATTTTGCCCGCAATATTTTGATTGAAAGGAATTATTTCTCAAATTTTGGACAAATGCTGATGTCAGCAGACATGACCGAGCAAAGCGACGGAACGGATTGCATCAGCGACATTACGCTCAGGAACAACATATTTATTGACTCGAGGGCTGCCGGAATTCTTCTTGGGGTGAATGTGAACAATTTTACCATTGTCAATAACACAATCGTTAACACATACAACACTGGGCTTAGCATTGCCGAAAACTGCCGCCATACTGTTATTCTGAACAATATTTTTTACAATAACGGCGGTGGTGCGCAGATATACCGGGAAAGCAGCAAACTAGGGTCGATGTGTGATTATAACTTGCACTGCCCGGATTTTTCATATCCCCCAAAACAGCCTGAATATAATGCCCACAGCATTTTCGACGAGGATCCTAAGTTTGTGGATTTGTCAAATCCGTTAGGCGCCGATGGAACACCCTTTACCGGCGATGATGGGTTAAGGCTTCAGAAAGGATCGCCTGCAGCAGGGGCCGGCGTATTTGGCAGCGATATGGGCGCTTACGGCAGCTTTACAGACACCACCTCTCCCTCCGTGCCATCTGGGCTTAAGGTAGCAGGAACAGCTTCAAATGAAGTCAACCTGGAGTGGAATGAATCCAGTGACAACATCGGGGTGTATGACTACATTATTTATAGGGATGGAGAGAAGATTGGAACCAGTCCCTTCCCGGGTTATAAAGACTCAACGGTAAAAGATGGCCGTTCATATACTTATACCGTTTCAGCCATTGATTTTTCCGGCAACGAAAGCGCGTTTTCGAACCAGGCGGTTGCTGTAACGGCTGCTGATACGGTTGCGCCGCAGATCATATCCCTTTCCGTCGGCCGCAGCCTGAACGAATTAATCGTCGAATTGAGTGAGAAACTGGATCCTTCCAGTGCTCAGACTGTGACAAACTATGTCCTGAATAAAGGCGTTACTGTATCATCCTCGTCGCTTGACGCGGGTGGACGAACTGTGATATTAACTACAAGCCCGCTGCAGAAAAACGTGGAATACACTTTAACTATAAACGGAGTGCTCGATCGTGCATCAAAGCCGAATAAAATAAAGCCCAATACCATTGTCGTGTTCACGTCCGTCATGCCGCGGGAGGACTTTACCGACCGCAATATCGATGGATGGACGGTAATCGATGAGGGTGATGTCTCGGCTCCTTCATGCTGGGAGTTTACCAGCTATGACGGTATAAGCCAAACATCCTGGATTTATAACGGTACCGGAAAAGAGAAGGATAACCGCCGGGGTACATTTATATATTGGAATGAACAAGCGGCGCTAAGCTGGGATAATTACGAATTATATGCCGAAATCGTATCGATGGAAAGCGCATACGGTCTTTTGTTCCGTTATCAAAACCCATCCAACTATTATAAGCTCGAGTTTGATACCAGGCAGGATTTCAGGAAGCTTATCGGGAAAGTGAACGGTGTGGAAACAGTCCTGGCGCAAACCAATGGAAGCTATCCAGCAAGCACGAAATCCAAAATCCGTGTAGTTGTTCATAATGATCAAATCAAAGCTTACATCAATGATGAGGATATTTTCGGTACTGTAACGGATAGTTCCTTAGCAAGGGGATCTGTCGCGCTTTATACCTGGCTTAACAAAGGTGCATCTTTCAGTAATATCGAGGTGCGTAGGGTGAGGTTTTCTGCTGATGAAGACACTCAGCCTCCTTCCGTTCCGACCGGTTTAAATGTTTCTGCCAGTTCAAGCAGCACAGTCAGCCTGAGCTGGGTACCTTCAAGTGATAATGTTGGCGTGGTTGGTTACCGGATTTACAGAAATGGTGTACAAGTCGCCGCAAGTGCCGTTAACAACTACACTGATAATGGTCTGGCTGCCGGAACGGAATATCGCTATTCAATTGCTGCCTATGATGCGGCGGGTAATACCAGTGCGCAATGCCCGACGGTGAAAGCAACGACGGAGGCAGGACCGACGCCCACGCAGGCGGTTACGCCCAGTCCTACACCAACGGCTGCGCCCAGTCCCACACCAACGGTTACACCCAGCCCGTCTCCAACCGTTACACCGGATAAGACACCGACAACGAATCCAACCCCGGATCCTGTTGTATCAAAACCGATCCCGACCAAGAGCCAAAACCCAACCCCGACACAGAAACCAACCCCGACCGAGGTGCCAACGCCCAAACCGGATGGTACACCCAATCCGGAGGAAAGCCTCATCACAGAAGACTATCCGGAAATGGTAAGGCTTTTGGAGCTTTTATATGAGAGCGCCGATATCCACGATAACATCTTGAATCCCACTTACGGTTTGATGATGAAAAGAGAACCCGTGATTACCCTAACTACCGGTTATCAGGAGAACTTACGGGGGTTAGCGAAGCTTACCTTTACCGATATCCGCGGGGATGAATGGTATGCTCCCCATATCCCGATGTCAGTATACCGGAAATTGATCAGGGGTTTCCCGGACGGAACCTTTAAGGGCGGAAACCTGGTCAACCGTACCGAGGTGCTGACGATGCTGGCCAGGTTCAACAGTTCTGAGGATTTGATAAAGCAATCGGCGCAACAGGACGCTGAAAGCTGGATTCGATTTGCTGAGCAAATCGGGAATGACTGGTACACTCCTTATGTGGTTGTTGCAAAGGATGGTTTGGTGTATCCCGATCAATATACAATAAAAACTATTCAACAGCCCATGACCCGTGGAGAGGTTTTTTACGCTCTGGCAAATTACTTGTGGAGTGAAGATATCAAAGAAGGCGGAATATATCATACCATAGCTGTTAAAAACGAAACCCCGGCATTTCGTGATAACCTGAAAACCATAACAATATTCAATCCTGATATCAGTAAAGACGGCCCCAAAAGCTATGGATGGATCAGGCAATTAACAGAGGCCGATCCCGCGGATGGTGTTCCGATGGATTTCTACCCATCCATTATGTGCCTTAAGGACAAGGGAATTCTTCTTGGCAACAATGGTGAAAGCAAGTGGCATGATCCCATTACGAGGGCAGAGGTGCTGGCACTGTTCGAGCGGCTGGCAAAGGTATGGGGAGAAGAAAGAAAGGAATGACCGTACCATCTTATCCCGGTCATATCATCAAAAAAGTATGATTCATGCATAAAGTGCAGGAGAATTGGTTAATTTGGCAAAACAGGGAGGTTTATTTTTATGAGGTTTATGAAACACCATATAAAAAACAATGTAAAGAGGATATTCTCTCTTGGGTTAAGTTTTTTTATCCTGTTTTTGACAACTTGCTTAACACCAACGGCTTCCCTTGCATTACAGCAGGAGCAGACACTGGTTGATATCAAAGGACATTGGGCAGAAACGGTGATCCATAAATGGGTTCATCAAGGTCTTGCAAGAGGCTACGGTGATGGCAGGTTTGGTCCAAATAACAGCATTACCCGAGCGGAGTTTGTTACGCTTTTAAACCGTATATTCAACTACTCGCAGAAAATGGACATAAGCTTTGCAGATGTAAAAGCCGGAGCATGGTACGCCGATGAAATTGGCAAGGCATATAAAGCGGGAATCATCAGCGGTGATAATAAAGGGAATATGAACCCTGAAGCCGTGATCAGCAGACAGGAGGCGGCGGTTATCCTGGCAAGGGCATTCTCGTTGCAGGGGGATTGTGGAGATACCGCATTGAGTTATTCGGACGGCGGGCAAATAGCGCAATGGGCATTAAGTTCGGTTGGTATGATGACAAAGGCAGGTTATGTTACCGGCAGGCCTGGAAATTTATTTGCCCCCAAGGCAAACCTCAGCCGCTGTGAGGCGGTGAAAATGATAGACAATGTGATGGGAGAGCTGATCAACACCGGCGGAACATACAAAAAGGTGGTTTCAGGCAACATGGTTGTTTCTTCCAATAACGTTACACTGAAGGATACCTGTATAACAGGCGACCTGTATATTACCGAAGGAGTTAACAATGGTTCTGTGATGCTTATCAGCACGGCCGTGAAAGGCAGAACAATCATTGCATCCGGTGCCGATACTTTGATCTCCCTGACCGATACGCTTCTTGACAAGGAAGTTGTCGTTTTGAACAAGGAAGGGGAGGTAAATCTGACTGCAGAAGGTATAACCGAAGTCAATTCGGTTATACTGGGTCGGAATGCCGTATTGCAGGGAAAAGGTTTGGTAGGTTCGGGTTTTAAACGAATACATGTGTCTGCGCCCGAGGGTACGGAAGTTGTTCTTGGCGGCAGTTTTGACGAAATTATGGTGGAATCACCCCAAGCAATTGTTTCTTTGCAGGCCGGAACAACTGACAGTCTGGTCATATGCAAAGAAGGAATGGGTATTGTTCTTCAAGCAGAAGCAAATGCGGTTATTGAAAGCCTTACAGTATCTGCCAAAGCAGATATAACCGGTGGAGCACGAATAAAGCATGCAATTATCGCTTCGGACGGCGTTTGCATGGATGAAAAGCCACAGCAAATTACAATGGCAGATGGAGGAAAAGCGATATCCTACCGCTTAAACATGGGTAGTCATGCCAAAGTAACACCTGCACCGATGCCAACACAGGCAATAACCGGGTCGAACCCTCCGCCAGCTAAAAAACCAACAGCTTCACCAACCCCAATTGCAAACCCGACAATTGTTCCAACACCAATTACAAACCCAACAGCGATACCAACCGCCATTCCAACCAATGTACCAACAGCCACGCCAAAACCGACAGGCACACCAACCCCGTATCCAGATAAAACTGCACCCAGTGTACCGAGAGACCTTACCGGTACTGCAATATCCAGCAGCTCTGTCCAATTGAACTGGGCGACATCGAGCGACAATGTCGGTGTAATGGGTTATCGCATTTATCGCAACGGTTCTGTGGTTGGTACCAGTACCGAGACCTATTATTGCGATAAAGGTCTTTCATCCGGCACCACATACGACTATTCAGTTTCAGCATATGATGCTGCCGGTAACGAAAGCAGCCGGTCAATTACAGTTAACATAACAACTATCGATGATACTTCTGCTACTTATACTTTAAATGTTGTTGCAGAACACGCCAGCCTTGGGTTTATTCCTGAGAAAGAGGCTTATTCGCCGGGCGAGCAGGTTAAAATCACGGCTTTGCCTCATGCTGGGTATGGTTTTGGACATTGGTACGGGGATGCCTATGGGACGCTGGAGCAGATAACCATAACAATGGATAGCAATAAAACTCTTTATGCCTTTACCCCTGAAAAGAAAACCATTACCCTTCCAGGCGGGGTGACAATGGATTTTGTACGCATCCCTTCCGGAAGCTACATGATGGGCAACATCAGCCAGAATCCCTGGGCTTCTCAAAATTACCCACAGGTCGCTCACCGGGTAAACATTGCTTATGAGTTTTACGTTCAGACCACCGAAACCACCCAGGAGCAGTTGATTGCCGTAATGAAGAGAAATTCCATAGACGCTAATAATCATACGGGTGAGAACGTAGAATGGATGCGAGGGAATAAAAAGCCCGTAGTGAATTTGCCATGGGGAGATACCCCAGGGTTGGGGGACGACCTTGATGCCCACGAGTTTATCAATGAGTTGAATGCGATGGGGCTTGGGGAATTTCGTCTTCCGAGCGAAGCAGAATGGGAATATTTTGCCAGGGGGCCTCAAACCAATCCATACCGCAATGCACCCTACTTTTTCGGGGAAGCACAGGGGATCCTGCCTGTTGATTCGTCTTCCTTCAAGTTGGATGAATATGCATGGTGGGGTCGAAGCGTAACCCCATCTTCCGGCCTTCCGGAGACAGCTCAGCTTCTTCCAAACCCATACGGGTTATATGATATTTATGGTAATGTATATGAATGGTGTGAAGATGACTGGAAAAATGATTATAACGATGTACCAGATGATGGCAGTCCTTACATAAACCACGCGGCAGAATACCCATATAAAAAAATACTCAGGGGAGGTTGGAGATACTATACTGACGCTTTCAGGTTCACTTCCTATTACCGGGAATCTCATGAGATTTATTTCAGTCATGGCAGTACAGGAATTCGCCTGGTGATGAAAGCTCCTGTGGATAATCAGCCACCGTCCATGCCTTCAAATTTGTCAGCACAGGCAGTATCCAGTGCTCAGATTAATTTATCATGGGTTGGCTCTACCGATAATGACAGGGTTTCAGGCTATAAGATATACCGGAATAATAAATGTATTGGCATTTCACACACTGCAGCTTTTTCCGACTTGGAGCTGGAACCAGATACTGCTTACGTCTATGCTGTACAAGCTTTCGACTCTTATGGCAATACCAGCGGAAAGACAAGCAATGTATCGATAAAAACAGGTATCCTGAATAATGCACGCCCCCAAATTCAGGATCAAAGCGTTTCGGTTGTCGAGGACGGGGAAATTGATATAAATTTACAGGCGTTTGATGATGAAAACGATCCATTGACCTACCATATTGTCAGCTTTCCTCAACACGGATATCTGTATGGGTTGTATGCCGATGGAACGGTTCCCGTGGTCAGGTACATACCTGCGGCTGATTATGATGGGGAAGACTCGTTTACCTATAGAGTTCATGATTCATACAGCTACTCAACGACTGCTACTGTAAGCATTAACGTAACAGGTATCAATAAAGAACCTTTGGCAGAAAGCTTTTCAACTTCCTTGGATGCCGGGGAACAGATACTGATCAATCTGAAGGGAAAAGACCCTGATAACGATTACCTTTTCTATGAAATTGTTGCCGCACCGGCTCATGGTAAGGTGGTTCAAGTAGGCGCAGATACGGTCATTTACACACCGAAGGAGGGTTACAGCGGAACGGACAGCTTTACCTATAAAGCAAATGATGGGAGGTTTGATTCATTGCCCGCGGATGTGGCAATTACGGTTACGCCACAAAGACAGGAAAATGTTCTGACTCTCAATTTCGACGGGAACATTAACGATATTTCAGGTCAGGGTTGTGAAGTGAATGCCCTTAAAAATGAAAGCCCATACACCGGCAGCCTAGATTTTGTAAGCAGTTCCATCGAAGGTAAGGCTTTATCCTTCTCCAAGGAGAAAGGAGTATATTTGCGGGCAGAAGATTCGGATACTTTATCTGGGATGAACGCATTATATATTTCGGTCTATGCAAAAAAATCGACTGTGGACAGGGGAGGGTACATTTTACAAAAACGCGACGGATACGCATTAAGTATTTTTAAAAACTCCGTTTGCTTTCAAGTCAGATCAGCTGCCGGAATTGTACAGGTCAATTCGTATAGTGCTGGGATTGACGATACAAACTGGCATCACTACGAAGCATACTATAATGGCCATTCAGCCTGCTTGTATGTTGATGGTGTTCAAAAAGCAAAGCTATATACCTATGGTGCTGTTCACACCAGTGAATATCCATTGTATATAGGTTTTGAAAAGCCAATCGCCTTTGATGGAGAGATTGACCAGCTTCAGATAAGAACAAAACCGCCGACGGGTGCCGGGACAGACACCGAGGCTCCAACAACACCGGTAAGCTTACGGGTTACCTCCGTTACAAATAATCAGGTTAACCTGGCGTGGGATACGTCGGTGGACAATACGGGTGTAATCGGTTACCGTATCTACAGAGATGGTGCTCCTATTGCAACATCTGCGACAGTAAATTATAGTAACACCGAATTAACCCCCAGCACAAGATATGTATATACAGTTGCCGCTTATGATGCTGCCGGAAACGAAAGCACACAAAGCATGGTGCTTATTGTTACTACCTTAGAATAAACAACGCGACTTTCACTTTGAAACATATTTTTTGATCCTGCTGCTGATGTATACAGGGTTTCGTAAATGGTTCAAATCCTTCCTCAAAAACCAATACAAACCGCTTGTTCTTACGAACAGGCGGTTTGATATTTCTTCAAAAACGCAAAAAATCTACAAGTTGATGTTTATTCAGATCTTACCGTTCTGTATCTAATCTAATGTTACACCTGGGTTGTTGATATTAATCATGTAAGAAATGAACAAAGCCTTCACACTCAAGGGGGCTGGTGAATACACAAAGCTGATCGTCGGAAGGACACGGGTATAAATTCCGGCTTTTGTAACCAAACAGAATTTTCCAATAGTTGATAAACACCTTTCGTATTCCATATAATAGAAGGTATAATAAGGAATCGTGATTCTTTAACATGCTTTGGAGTCGCTGACTTGGACATGCTAAAGAATCGCTAATTGCTATCATATGGAGGTTTTGTTATGAAAAAGTTTTTAGCCTTACTGGTAACGCTCTGCATCGCCGCATCCATGTCTTCCTGCTATATAAATACAATAGAAGAGGAACCTGCAGTAGGTCAAACTATAGAAGAGGTTACGGAAACGGCCAGCCCAACTGAAAGCAACGAGCCGGAGAAAGAGGTTCAACCTACTGAAACACCTGCGGAAACCCAGCCTGTCGGGGAAGAGGAGAAGGGTAATATGCTACTTGGTGGTTACTTTGAAAAGCTTAGCCCGAATTGGGGAACCTATACGGAATCCGGCGGTGAAGCGACCGTAGCTGTTAATGCGGACGAACAACTGGAAGTAAGAATTAACAATACCGGCAGTGTAAAGCATGCGGCCCAAGTCTATTGTGACGGTTTTAAATTGCTTCAGAATGCCGAGTATAAGATAGCTTTTAGCATCAGCTCCACAATGGACAGGCACATGGATTGGCGTATACAGCTTAATACCGGTGACTATCGTGCTTATGCATCTATGATAGGAATTTGCTTTTGCCATAATCAGAGTAACACATTAAAATTGACCGTCAAGAACACCAAAAAAAGATTAATCCACATTATTTCTACAGTGTTGTATGAATAGAAAGTGTTTTGAGATT
>JAAYKJ010000123.1 GCA_012522505.1 Clostridiaceae bacterium | reverse complement strand
TATATACAGCAAGCACCATTATTGAAAGGGATTCGGTTCAGAATATTAAAAACCGGAAGAAACCTTCATAACTGCAGATTTTATCATGAAGTAAGCTCTTCCTGCTAGGATATTCTCATTTGCTTTTAAGCATATTATGTCTGTTGATAGTGCGTGGCAGCAATTTTGCATCCTTCACAAATGAAAGCATAATACATGCCTGCACCGTACTGCATAAAATCGCTGCAGTCAAGCTGCCCTAAGAATTTCATGTGTTTTGAACACTCCTGGCAAACAGGGTATTCTGCATTCTGAATCCAGGCAGGATACCCTCCGACCTTTGAACACGAAATTCCCTTCTCCCATTCTGATGCATAGTATGGATCTCTCTTTGTTTTTGATAATACTAAGGGGTTTTCTGCTTCCAGAACCTCGTCCTGAGGGTTATTGATAGCAGGAAGGTAATGCGGCTTTTTATTTGATTCATGTCATTTGGAATAACCGGTATAATCAACCCTGGTAAAAATGTTTTCATAGCATGTACAGATATGACAGGTTGAAACTCTTAACCTGTCACCTTTGAAATTAAAAAAACCAAACACCGGATCTGTTAAGGCAAAATCAAACAAAACTGTCAACCGTACCCCGCACCAGGGGCATTTATCCTCATGCTTCTTGATGATGCTCAAAGGTCCAGCCGCACATTGCGCAGAATTCACCAGCGGATAACAATCCGTATAAAACAGGCTTTTCCGGTTTCCGTCACGTCCACCCGGAATCAACGGAATAGTTTCGTTTTTAAATGGTATTTCATTCCCCACAATGATCTGCATCCCTTTTTACTCAATACTTTCTATGATACTCTGGATTTCAATTTTTCCTCCGGGACTTGCAAAACTGCATTCTTTTCTGCACTGGATTCCAATTTTACCCATTCTGCTTTGTTAATATCGGGCGAAATCGGGAAATCGTATGCATCGGCGCTAATGGGCTGAAGCTAAGATGCATGCTTTTCAGAACCATTAACTACAAAAAATATCTCCTTAGGCTCCTCTCTCTTATATTCTTATCTAATTTACTCAACTTTCCCACCTAAAAAGTGGGCTTGAACCTTAATAAATTAATACAAATTTGTTATAAAATATATAAAAGTTCCGTCTTCTGTAGTATAACAGATAATTCAAACACTGAACATGTTATTTCGTCCAAAATTGATACTTTTTTTGCAAACTTTTCAATTGGCAGGCTTATGAAAAAATCGAATTTCTATAAAGAAGGCGGATTTCAGTGCGTTGTTGTTCTTAAAGAACTCTTTGGGTTGATTTTCTCGGGCAAGAATTTGTATCGAACATTAAAAGTGAATCCCGATGATATGTCATTCAAGAAAAATACCGCCCATAGATTTCTCAATTCGTAAATATAATAGCAATAGCAATAGTAATAGTAATAATAAATATAATTAGCATTGTTTTTCTTGTTTTCAACCATCATCACCCCTGTAATTGTTTATATTAACATTTTATTGTAACAATGGTATATTAC
>JAAYKJ010000001.1 GCA_012522505.1 Clostridiaceae bacterium | reverse complement strand
CAGCAGAGAATATCAATAGCAAGAGGAATCGTAAAACCGTGCAAAATCATACTCGCTGATGAACCAACTGGTTCCTTGGATACATATAACAGGGATATTGTATTAAAGCTCCTGAAAAAATTAAATCAAGAAGGTAAAACAATAATTATAGCTACTCATGATGAAAATGTCTCCGGTTACTGTAATCGGAGAATACATTTACAATGAAGATAAAGTGTTCAAAAAGATATCCCTAGTGTTATGTATCATTGATAATTAGATTCTTTAGCTTGCATCCAAATACTTTATGTATTTAAAGGTATAATTTTTGGATACAAGGATATCAGCTTTATTCGCGCTTGATCATTTGTGAAATGCCAATTGATTTTCGATATATCGGTATTCCTTTTACTCTCCCAAGCTACCAACTCAGTGCTAAGCTTTTCAGTGGACTCGACTCTACGATTCAAACATTGTTTGGTTATCACGTTCAGTTCAATCTCAGCGATGTTTAGCCAACTACCGTGCTTTGGTGTGAAGTGAATTTCAAAACGCTTGGCTATTCTCCGTGCTTCTGCCGCTGGAAATGCCTTGTATAGCGAGCCTAAGGTATGTGTGTTCAGATTATCAAGAACCAATATAATTTTCTCCACATCCGGGTAACAAACATCAGCAAGATGTTTGATCTCCTGTGCCCAGTCCGCTGCAGTTCTTCGATCTCGTACGCTTACATGCCGTACTGCACCGAGTGGCTCAGTAAACACAAAGATACTACATGTACCTTTGCGTACGTATTCAGAATCAGTTTTCAGCTCACTACCTTTTCGCATGGGAAGAGGCTTCCGTGATTCTCCGTGAAGCTGATAAGGCTTTTCATCCATACACACAACTGGTCGTAATGGATTGTATGGCATCTCATACACATCCAAGATGTCTTCCATTCGGGCTACGAATTCTGCGTTTTCTTTGGGTGGGATGCACCAGTAGGTGTTCTTGTGAGGTCGCAATTCGTTTTTTTTAAAGCTCTGCCGATTGTATCTTTGCTAACGGGCACGTCAAGTTCGACTCTCGCACGTTCTTCCAAAAGACGAAGTGTCCACCTTGCATGACCTTCAGGCGCTGGGCCACAAGCAATTTCAATAAGTTTAGCCTCTGCTCTTCCATCAAGTTTGCGACGGGCATTGTCTGAATTTACACTTCTACCCACAGATAGAACATTATCAATGCCACCATCAACATAGTATTTGATCACATTGTAGACGGTAGCCTTACACACGCCAATTGATTTGGCACATTGTTCTTGAGTGTATTGTTTTCCGTGTGCTTCATCAAGAGCAAGTAAAATTTGACACCTGCATTTGATGGTTCGAGTGGTAGATTTCTTGCGTATAATAGATTTCAACCTATTTACTTCACTGTCTACCAATGAAATAATGTACTTCTTTTTTCTCGCCATTAGGATCACCGCCGTTTCTTTTATTATACCACTAAACGGCAGCAATATCAATAGTTTAAAGGAAATTTTTTAACTTATTTTTCAATGATACATTACACTAGGTGCATGTACGAAAAAAGGGGTGCAGTTTCATTTGTCTGCTTTTAAGGGTCCGGTTGTTTGATTCTAAGGAGCTTGTGATTATTCCGATGCAGTTTGACCCACTGGGTCAATTACGTCGGATTAAACAGCTTGAGTTGTGAACAATTTTACCTAACCCGGACAAGCCGGAACCAAAAAGGTTTAAAATCATTGTCGTTTCTTGTATAATCTGATTATATGATTACAACCCAATAAGCCGGAATTTTTTTCATAGTTTCCATACCTAAGCGGCTTGTCTTAATAAAAATGTTCTTTGAAAACATAATACTTCCAACAAATTGTTATTGACGAGTGATGCT
>JAAYKJ010000122.1 GCA_012522505.1 Clostridiaceae bacterium | reverse complement strand
TTCACAATGTTCCTAACAGTATCATTATATGATACTGTTTTATAAAAGAAAAGACATACTTTCCCCTTGACGGAAAGTATGTCTTTTTGGCGGATAGAGAGGGATTCGAACCCTCGGTGGGGTATAAGCCCACACACGATTTCCAGTCGTGCGCCTTAGACCAGCTCAGCCATCTCTCCATATCCTATTCAACTGCTTTTCTATTTTACATGGATTCCTTGGTCTTGTCAACAATCACAGCCTTGTTATTCTTCAATTTCAGCATGTACTTTGTGGTAATGCGGGTAACGTCCCATTATGTGTTTTGTTGACTGATGCATTCTTTTCCTGTTACACCTTTCTACAATTACAGATTACAGATACAAAGTAACTGTTCACACCCTATATACTTGGGAGATACCTCTGAACAGTAACGATACAAAGACTGGCAGCAAACTAAGCCCTATGCTTTTGTTGATAACCTGATTGCCACATGGTATTATTAATGAAGACCCTATAGAAAGAGGAAAAGACAGTGAAAATACAGCATATAGTAACGAGGAATATGACAGGGCTTTTTGCCGTTATTCTCTTTTTTGTTTTCATATTCTCCGGATGTAACGGGAAAAGTGATAATATTACATTCACCGCCGAGATTGAAAGTGTATCGGAGAAAAGTATCATGGTTGTCACCGATGATCCTGTAGGTTTTGACAAGGCTGCCGTTGGGTATGCCAAAGACTTGGAGCTTGATTTTGAGCCTGAAGTGGGGCAAATTGTCAGCATAACGATACTGCCGGAGATACGGGAAAGTTACCCTGTGCAGGTAACAGCAGTAAAAATAGAGACTGCTAAGATCGAATACAGAAAGATTACTGCCGAAGAAGCGAAAAAGCGAATTGATGGCGGAAATGTGATCATACTCGATGTTCGCGCGCAAGCCGAGTATGATGAGGGACATATTCAGGGCGCAATTCTTTTACCTGATAATGAAATTAAGGATAAGGCGGAATCGGTATTGCCCGATAAAAACGCAACCATCCTGGTTTATTGCAGAACCGGCCGCAGAAGTGCGTTGGCTTCCGAAGAGCTGATTCGGATGGGATACACCGATATATACGATTTCGGTGGTATTGTGGATTGGCCTTATGAGATTGTCCGGTAAAGGCATTGGAATTCATTTCAGTGCATACAGGTTAGAGTTTTCAAACAGGTGCCAGGGATCATTTCATCAAGATTCATGCAGCACATGTCTGGCTGCCTCGGCTGCATCAACTGAAAGTCTACGATTTTCATGGATTCATAATATAATTGCAATTGAGGTTTCTTCCTTGCGGATAATCATCTGTGGTGTTACATATACTCTAATCTGGTGATTGGTCTGTGAATTCTGAGGGTGTTTTGATGTTCAGACCTATTTTGGTGGTGTATGAAACAGTTTTTGAAAAAACTCTATAGGTATATGGTAAGCATATACAGGTTGTATTCAAAAGCACAGATCCCGTTCCTTGCGGCGCAAACAAGCTTTTTCGTTATTCTTGCCTTCTTTCCGTTTATCGCCTTTACATTAACATTGATCAAGGCAACCCAACTGGATGATACTCTTTTCATGCAGGCATTGTTCAGTTTCCTGCCTACTTCAACCTATATCCTGACGTTGCAGGTGCTTGAGAGTGCCCAGGCCAATCGGAATCTTTTCATCTCTATTGGAGGTGTCGTCGCCTCTTTGTGGCCATTTTCCAGAGCTGTTGCATCCCTTATAGCAAGCATCAACACCATATATGGTGATGAAAAGCGGCATCCGCTGAAACGATTGGGTTTATCCCTTGTTCTAACCGCAGCATTTGTGCTTTTGGTCATCGTGTCAACGGTACTACTTCTATTTGGACGCTATCTGGGCGAAGTAATCTTCGAATACTTAGGATCGCCTGAAGAATTCATCCGCATTTGGGATTTCCTAAGGTATCAGTTTTCTGTTTTGATCATCCTGCTTTTCTTTACAATCCTTTATACAACAATTCCCAATCGGAAACAGCGGATTAGTGAAATATTCCCGGGCGCAGCTTTTGCAACCATTTCCTGGCTGATGCTTTCATTTGTTTTCTCCATTTTTATGAACCGTTTCTTTAAGTTCGCCAGCATTTATGGAGGAATAGCCGGGATTATTCTATTGATCATCTGGCTATTCTGGGCTATGCATATTCTTTTAATCGGAGCGGTTATCAACTCGGCAAACGCAACATGGGGTCATCTTCGTGGTGCGAAAGAAACAAAGCCAGCAAATAAATAGTTATTTATTTGCGAGCTTTTTTGCCTGATCCTCGGTAATCAGGGCATCAATGATTTCATCAAGTTCTCCATCCAGAACTTGTTCAAGCTTATAGAGCGTCAGGCCGATTCGGTGATCGGTTATGCGTCCCTGCGGATAATTGTAGGTACGGATACGTTCACTCCTGTCGCCAGTGCCTACTTGGGATTTCCTGTTTTCAGCCAGAGATGAATCTATCTGATTTTGAGCGATCTCATACAGCTTTGCCTTCAGAACGCGCATGGCCTTATCACGGTTCTTATGCTGTGACCTTTGATCCTGACAGGTTACAACAATACCAGACGGAAAATGGGTAATTCTGATGGCTGAGGAGGTTTTATTGACATGCTGACCACCAGCGCCGGATGCACGATAGGTATCTACCTTGATATCCGCCGGGTTAACCTCCACCTCGGGCAGGTCATCCACCTCGGGGAGAACCGCAACTGTGACGGTGGAAGTATGAATCCTGCCACTGGCTTCTGTTGACGGAACACGCTGCACACGATGGACTCCGCTTTCATACTTCAGGCGGCTGTATGCTCCCTTTCCCTCAATAGAAAAAACGACTTCCTTGAAACCACCCAGTTCTGTCTCATTCGCATCGATGATATCATACGTCCAATTATTTCTTTCCGCATATCGGGTAAACATACGGTAAAGAACTCCAGAAAAAAGAGCGGCCTCATCGCCTCCTGCACCACCACGGATTTCAATAATAACATTACGCTGATCATTGGGGTCCTTAGGCATCATGAGTATTTTCAGCTCTTCTGTTGTTTTTTCCAGGTTTGCTTCCCCTTCATCAATTTCAGCCAGGAGCATCTCACGAAATTCTTTGTCTGGTTTCTCTTCAAGCATCTCTTGCGCATCCTGGATCGCTTTTTTATGACTTTTGTACTCTCGAAACTTTTCCACGATTTCGGTAAGCTCGGAATACTCTTTCATAAGCTTGGTATATAACTCCTGATCCGATATGACTGAAGGATCGGTCAGTTTTAAGTTGATTTCCTCATATTTATTTTCCAGGGCTTCAAGCTTGTCATACATATGTTCTTACCCTTTCATGTTCACGGCTGTTTTTTACATATTATATTTCGATTGGTATTATAGCATATTGCAGCGATTGGTAGCAAGCATCAGAAGCATGCGCTGCAATAATTTTCGGTACTGTAGTTACTGTTCAGAGGTATCTGATGAGAGATAGATGTGCAATAATAGGAAACATTAACCATAAACACGCTATCCATGGAACGGACGGGCTTTATGACACTGATATGCAATATGAATTGTCTTTCAATTCTTCACCGGTCAGGACATGATTCAATCATTTTCACCGTCTCATCTCCTGCCAGCAATATGATACCTATGCCATGCGTATCATTTGTTACCCACAGCAAATCATTCTTGTAATATTCCTGCCTGTACGAAAAGTTGGAGCCACGGCATACTCCGTATACATTCCCGCAATAATCGATACTTATGGTCATTAATCCTCTCCAGGCTTTGTAAACCGAACCAATATACCGTTTAGCATCACTCAGCCAACCGAGGCGGATCCCTTTTGCGAAAGCATATGTAAACATGGCTGTGCACGATGTTTCCTCATATGATTCAGGATCGGTAAGAACCTGGTGCCATAATCCGTTTTCACCCTGGAGCTTTAGATAGTTTTCACACAACACTCTGTAAAAGTCCATAAGCTGTGTATAATCCTTATGATTCTCCGGCAAAACTTCCAGAACTTCCGAAAGAGCAAACAGCACCCAACCGTTCCCTCGCCCCCAGGGCACAAACGTCGGTGTGTTGTATTTGAAATCGTAAATGTGGGACATAACCCCGTGTTCGGGCATATACAAGTATTCTTTATATAACAGGAACTGCCGTGCCGCATCATCAATATAGTCCAGCTTCCCGGTAAGGCCATAATATTTGGCCAGAAACTGGTTCCCCATATAAAGATCATCGGCCCACAGGGTTTCATCTCCTCGCCAGAAAGCGCCGTCCTCTTTCCTGATTTGGTGATTCGCAATATAGTCTGCAATTTTCTCAATGACAGGTAGAAAACCCTTTTTCCCTGTCTCCCGGTAAAGCTCGATAACGGCGGCCCCAAAAGAACCACAGTCGTCAAGGGCGTCCAATTCAACCAGCTGATGGTTCAACGATTGATATCCATACTCTTCCCGGTCATAAAGGGAGTATTCATACATCCGGATACATTCTTCGGCATGGTTTACCGCATACTCTTTTATATCTTCTCTTCGAAGCAGCCTCGAAATACGCAGCAGGCCATATAATGTAACCCCCAAATGGTAATGCCATTTCCCGTACAGATTATTCTCAAGATAAGGCCTTACCCGGAAACCGGGTTTATCGAGACACCAGTATACACCTCTGCCGTCATTGTTAAACAGCCTGTATACATCGATTATTTCATCGTAAGGAATATTCGGTGGAGAACTGAACGGGCCCAGATAGATCCACGCATCATCCGCTCCTTTTATATTGCAAGGCTGCTTAAAACCCGTCTGTTCTCCATCTATTACCGCCGTCATCTTATAGCCCCACTCTCTGGAGCGTCTATGGGATTCAACCAGAATATCGTGATCACCATGTTCAAGCCTGATGCGAAATTTAAATTTACCGGCATCTTCCAGGCTAAAAACTTTGCGTTTGTCAATCCAAACATTCATCGGGCCTGATGTTTCGCCTTCCATTGCGCAGGTGCCGCCGCGGCCCATAACAAAAAGCTTGGTCCATCCATAGGCCACGATTCCGCTTTGCTGACCAAAAATACGCGAAAACACAGGTCTTTTGGTTTCCTTCCCTTCCCATTCCAGGGCAGGATACCATTTCAGCCCTGTGGCTTCCTCAGGCATTCTTACCTCGATGTTTGCTTCATCAAGGCTATTGTCCGAATCTGACAATTCGGAATATACCCATCCTCCCTGACCGTATCGTTCAATAAAAGGGGACATAAAATGGAGGGGACACCATTTTCCGCTTGTAGAACCCAGAATGCATCCAAAACCAGCAGGTGTCTTAAAGGTTTTAACCAGGAAGCTATTCCATCCCTTAACCAGTGACAGTTTTATTATTCTTGGAATATGACGATATCTTTCCTCTTCAATGAGTGAACGGCACTGAAGCTTACTGTTTACAAACAGAAATGTCGGGGATCTGAATGTTATTGATAAACTAATCTCGCAATCCTCATCACACCAAAGCATTGCGAATGCATAAGCATGCTTTCCGGAAGGGGCTGTGGGGTATTTCCTTTCAAAGTCCAGATCGTATCTGCCATCGGGCATTTGCATGAATCCGTTTTTGCTGTATACTCGTAAAGTAAAATGATATTCAGGATTGTTTCCGATATAACGATTGGAGATAACCCTCATAACATCCCGTATATCACCGTCGCATTTTTCCAAGATGCTTTCTTCTTCAATAAAATATCGTCCCATAGCACCCAAACCTTTTATTTTATATACTCATTATACATCAACTTTTTATACCTGTGGTAGCAATTCCTTCAACAAAATGCTTTTGTGAAAAGAAGAACACCATTACTGGAGGAATAATTGCAATAACCGACATTGCCATCACCTGATTCCAGTTTACCGACGCCTGGATGTCAAGGGCCATTCTAAGCCCGAGAGATACCGTATACTTCTTGATGCTGTTTACATATATTAAAACATTGAAAAAATCATTCCATGTCCATATGAACTGAAATATGGCCGCCGAAAAAAGCGCCGGCTTACAAAGCGGAAGCAGAATTTTTACCAAAATCGTGAACGAGTTGCATCCGTCGATAACAGCAGACTCGTCAAGCTCTTTGGGTATTCCTCTTAGGAATTGAACCAGCATAAAAATAAAGAATGAGTTCGTCGCAAACATAGCTGGTATTATAAACGGACTGTAACTGTCCAGCCAATCCAAAGAATTGAACAATATGTATCTGGGAATGATAATTACAGCATTAGGCAGCATCAGCGTAGACAGCATCAGGATAAACAATATGTTTTTGAATGGGAATTCAAACCGTGCAAACCCATATGCCACAATGGTGCTTGAAATCAAGGTGCACACCATTGTAGGAACCACCATCTTAAGTGTATTCATAAAAAACACACCGAATGTAAATTGTCCGCTGCCCTTCCATCCCTGTGAATACGAATCCCAGACAAATTGAGAAGGAAACAGACTAAGTGTTCCGAATATTTCATTGTTAGGTTTAAATGACGCTGAAATGAGCCATATCAGAGGGAATATCATTGCAAAACCTGCAAATACCAATACAAAATATGCAAAGAACTTGTTCGATTTTACTCTCATGTTTACCTACCTCCATCAGTATAGTACACCCAACCGGTTGAAGATTTGAATATGAGCGATGTAAATATGAGAATAATGACAAACAAGACCCACGAAAGCGCGCTTGCGTATCCCATTTTAAAGAACCGGAAGCCGTCATCAAAAACCTTCAGTACATACAAATAGGTTGCATTCACTGGCCCACCGTTTGTAATGACCAATGCCCCTGTAAACTCCTGAAAAGCGTTAATCAACTGCATGATGAGGTTAAAGAAAATAATCGGCGACAATAGGGGCAGAGTTATGTTGAAAAACATACTTATTCTTGATGCTCCGTCCACTTTACAAGCCTCATACAGCTCAGACGGAATTTGCTTCAGTCCTGCAAGAAATATTACCATGGAGGATCCGAATTGCCACACAACAAGGCTGCTCAGGGTATAGATGGCTAACGACGCGTTTCCAAGCCAATTTGTTGGCGGAATGGAAAAGATGGATAACAGACTGTTGAAATACCCGTCCTTCATAAACATTGCTTTCCACAATATGGATATTGCAACACTTCCGCCCATGATCGACGGAATGTAATATACCGTTCTGAAAAAATTCACAAATTTCAGTTTCATATTCAGCAGCATAGCGATGAGCAGAGCAGAAACAAGCTTTAGCGGTACCGACAGAAAAACATAAGTGAATGTAACCTTCAGTGATTTCCAGAAAAGTTCATCCTTTGTGAGCATGTATATATAATTCTGCATACCCACAAACTCACGCTTACTGAACATATTGAAATCCATAAAAGAGTAAAAGAAAGATGAAATCAGCGGATAAAACTGAAAGATAAAAAAACCGATAAGCCATGGAGATATGTATAGCAATCCGGTAAATTGGCTTTTTGCACGGTATATATTGCGGTAATATACTCTCTTCATTTTGGCGGGTTTTTCATTTGCTTGCTTCACGTCAAACATTTCCGCGGTTTCCTTTCAAAAAAATAACAGATTGGTTACCGCAGAGCAATGAAAAGGGTACTCATTGCTCTGCGGGACCATTTGATTTGCTTGGTATAGCTTAACATCAGACTTCCTATAGAGGGTTGTTCCACTTGTGGTTTGGAACACAAGAGTTTATCACAGAAGCGTACCAAAAGGAGTGTACCACCGGAGCAAACCTACCGGAACGCTCCTCATCGCTGGAACACTCCTAATGGACTACGCTTCCCGGTAAGGAAAATAAAACTATTAAGGGGGATAGAATTAATTTCTCAGTTCATTCAGTTTTTCTTCAAGCTTACTAACCAGTTCCTCCGCAGCAGCTTCCGGCGTTTTAACCTTGAAAGCCATTTCGGTAAACAGGTCAAGGGTAATTTTGTCTATTTCGGCATTATTACTGATATCATTTACAGGTGAACCTGCATTTTCCGTTCCTTTCGCAACCGCGTCAGCAAGAAGCGGATTCAATTTGTCTGCGCCTACCAGTACATCCATTGCGGCTTGTGTAGGAGGCACGCCTCTTGTATCTCCCAAGATAATCAGTGCATCAGCGTCATTATTATAGAAGTCCATAAACTTGGCGCTTTCTTTCAGATTACCGGTCTTTTTGTTAATCGAGGTAAGAACACCGGGCTTCACAGTAATACCGGTATCTTCACAGCCGGGCATTACCGGGGGAAGCATGACGCCAAGATCAAAGGTCGAATTCCCCATTATTTTGGGTATGGTTGAGTCAAAATTAAATATGATACCCGATTTTCCATTTTGCCATATGGGATGTTCATCGGCTTCAGAAATGGTTCCTGTATCCTCAAACGGAACTACAACGCCATTGTCGATAAGGGTTCTGAAATAACTGAAAGCCTCGGTAATAAGCTCTTTATCGTAGCCCAATGTATAATCGGAATTGGCCAGATTGCTTCCCGTTTTTTGCTTCATGTATGACAGGATCAGCAACCTCATCATACCGAAATGCGGTTGAATCAAATAGCATTCCGGATCCTCCTGATGAATTCTTGTTCCAATTTCAAGCAGGTTATCCCAATCCAACTTTGTCTCTGGATCAATGCCGAACCTTTCGAAAAAGTCCACGTTATAAATGAAGGTCGCGGTTGCTATGCTTTTGGGTAGTCCTTGAAGTTTTCCTTCCACTTCACAGTAATTCTTAAGAAAAGTTCTATCAAACCCGGACATATCTATTTGATCTTCCATGGTGTACAAATCAACAAACATTTCGCCTTGTTTGTACAAATCTGCAATCCAGATTGAATCTACTTGCATAACATCGGGTGCTGCTTCTCCGGCAAGCTGTGTAACCATTTTTTGATAGTAATCTGCATAGCCGCCATATTCCGCTTCGATCGTTACATGCGGATTTCTGTCCATATACAGCTGAATCGCTTCCAATGTTGCCTGATGCCTTGCATCTCCTCCCCACCACGAGAATCTTAATGATACTGTTTTGGGGGCTTCGGTTGGTGTTTCTGAGCTACCTGACGTGACACCTGTGTCCGTTCCGGATTCTGTCGGCTTACACCCTGAAAAAACCATCAGAAGCATTGCGATCAAGCAAATAACTCCTATCCATTTTCTTAATTTTCTCATACCCTAACCTTCCTTTCATTGACATTGTTTCCACGCTTAAATATTAACAAAATCTGCCGCAACACAAAATACCTCTGCTTTAGAAAAGGTGTTTATTTTTGTCCATTTTTTCGTGTTAGGCACATATCTTGTCATTTGGTTTGTTTATCTGTCTTTCTGTTGAATTAAAGGCTTATATGAAATATAATGAAGATGCAGAATTTGTTAATGCGAACGGTCAAATCGATTATGGCTCGGCCATAATGCAGGGATGCAATATGTATAATCTGGTTATTATTGACGATGAAACAAAAATACGGAATGGATTATGTAATTATTTCCCTTGGCATGAGGTCGGCTTTCAGGTTGTTTATGATGCAAAGAACGGCAAAGATGCCTTGGATTACATACAGCACCACCATGTGGACGTAATCCTGTCCGATATAAAAATGCCTGTCATGTCCGGTATTGAACTAATCGAACAGCTACACAGACGTAAATCCCAAATAAAAGTAGTTTTTCTGACAGGTTTCAAGGAATTTGAATATGCGCAGAAAGCGCTTATTTATGGTGCTGTTAATTTAATCGTCAAACCAACAAAGTATCATGAACTTGTGGATGTATTTTCGCAGATTAAAAAAGATCTTGACGCAAATGCAGACAATGTTGGAACTTACGATAAATCGGACGGGTGTTACCCTGATACCGATGAACCGGGCTATCACGAGAAGGTCGTGGCCACGATCAAAGCATATGTTGAAGATCATTATGACAGTGTAACACTTGATGATGCAGCGAATCTTGTGCATATGAGTTCTACTTATCTCAGCAAGTATTTCAAGAGAAAGACGGGGCAGAATTTTTCAGACTACGTGCTGTCGGTCAAGATGGAAAAAGCGGCTATGCTTTTGAATGATATTAAATACAGAATATGTGACGTAAGCACTATGGTAGGTTATGAAAATGCAAAAAGCTTCACCACCACATTTAAAAAATATTATGGGAAAAATCCGAAGGAATTCCGTGAAAAAACATAACAGCAAAGCAACCGATTTTTCCCCAATATTTATGCAGAAAAAATATTTCTTCAGGAATTTTTTCCTGTTCATCATTCCCACACTGGTTCCCATATTATTGTTGGGTATCTTCACCATCATATTGTCTAACAATTTTAATAAAGATAGCTTTAAAAAAAACAATACCGCCCTGTTGAAACAGATGGAGACAAATATTGACTTAATCATGAATGAACTGGATGCACTGAACATGAGCTTTAATTACAATATCGATATTTCCCTTCAGATAAAAAATTTATTGGAAAGCTCATCAAGCACCTATGAAGAGTACAGGATCAGCCAGCTTATTAAGAATTTTGTTTCCTCGCCGGCAAACGCGAAACCCTTTGTTCATTGCATATACGTGTATTATAACAACAAAAAAGGAAGATTTATTTCATCGACAAACGGTGTGAATTCCCTGAATCTTTTTGCGGATACGGCATGGTTTGAAACCTTCTCAAGAAATGACATCGATACCGATCTGTACTCTGAAATCAGGTATATATCTCATTATGAATATCAGGCGCAGATACCAGTATTAACCATCTATAAAAGAATATACTCACCCGGCGTCTATAATGCCAATGGTGTGATTGTTTTGAATATATACTTAAACTATTTGGAAAAAATGTTGCAGGACCATATAACATTTAAGAACCAATCTCTTTTTGTCATTGACGAAAACGACAGATTTCTTTTTGGGAACAAGCAATCATCCTCTCTTGGCGAAGAGGTTCTGACAGCAATCAATAAAACAAACGATCCCTATTTTCTTTACCGCTCAGAAACCGACCGGTACAACGTGTTTAAACTCCGATCGGAAAAATACGGATGGACTTACGTGTCTGTTGTTCCGGAAAGCTCGTTTAACCAGCTTCCAACCCAGTTAAGGATACTTACTGTGTTATTGTTGGCGCTTTCACTGATATTGGCAATTGTACCTGCTTATTATCTGACACGAAGAAATCAAAGTAATATAAACCGGATTATCTCAATCATTGACTCCGCGGAAAAGCAGCGCCCCCTTCCTCCTCTTCCGGATGTTGTAAAGGATGAATACAGCTATATTATACACAACATCATGAATACTTTTATGGAAAGAAGCTATCTGAAGCTGCAGCTTTCAGAGAGAAAATACAAGCTCCAGGCTGCAGAGCTGCTTTCCCTTCAATCCCAGATCAACCCTCACTTTCTGCACAACACACTTGAAACAATATACTGGGAAATCCTCCGCGTAAGCGGGAAACCAACGGTCGCGCATAAAATGATCGAGAATCTGTCGGATATTATGAAATACTCGCTAAGCAGCAAAGATAATTTTGTAACCATCGGGGAGGAAATTGAAAACACAAAAAGCTATATCGATATACAGAAATATCGATACGAGGACAAATTTGATGTTTATTGGGACTATTCCCCGCTTGTGAATGACTATAAAGTTAAAAAACTGATCTTTCAGCCTCTGGTGGAAAACAGCATCTACCATGGCATCATAAGGAAGGACACATGCTGCTACATTAAAATAAAAATTGTAAAATCCGCTTCCCACTTACGGATATTCGTGGCAGACAACGGCGCTGGGATTCCGCCGCACAGGCTTAACGAGATAAAGCAAAAGCTTGAATCCAATGATGATCTATCCGAACATATCGGATTATTTAACACCAACAAACGGCTGAAACTGGTATACGGTGAAGAGTATGGCATTCGCATACGAAGCCTGCCCGACAAAGGCACTGTCGTTTTCCTGTATATACCCATACTGATATAGCGCTGCATTAGGTAATTAAAGCAAGCCGTTGCTTCGCAGCGGTTAGCAGCAAGCAGTATAAGCTTGCGTTGCTACAACTCGAACAGCTGCCGGATCTCCTCCTTTGTCAGCTTATGCAGCATCGTTTCTCCGGGCTGAATAACCATGTCGATCATTTCCCTTTTCTTTTCCTGTAAGAGCTGAATCTTCTCTTCGATCGTATTGCGGGTGATCAGCTTGAAAACCTGCACCACCTTATCCTGACCGATGCGGTATGCCCGGTCGGTGGCCTGTTCTTCCACAGCAGGGTTCCACCAGGGATCATAATGAATCACCATGTCGGCGCCTGTCAGGGTCAGACCGGTGCCTCCGGCCTTTAGCGACAGCAGGAAAACCTGGCCTTCCCCCTCATTGAACCGGGCCACAATGTCTGATCTTTCAGATGGCGGGGTTCTTCCCGACAAATAAAAACAATCGATGTCTTTCTTTTTCAGCTCTTCCCCGATAATATCCAGCATGGATGTAAACTGCGAAAACAGCAGGATCCGGTGCCCTGATGCAAGTGCTTCTTCCAGAATCTCTTCCAGAAGATTCATCTTCCCGCTGCCACCGTCATAGTCTTCAAGAAAGGAGTGCGGGTGACAGCAAACCTGGCGCAGCCTGGTTAATGCTGCAAGGATCTGAATCTGACTTCTCTCAAACCCATTTTGCTCAATGTTCAGGTCAATTTCCTGTTTCACTTGGGCTAATATCCCCAAATAAATATCCTTTTGCGCATCGGTTAATTCACAGGTTAATGTTGTCTCTATTTTTTCCGGAAGTTCCTTTAAAACATCTTTCTTCATTCGTCTTAGAATAAATGGCTGGATAAGGCGGCTTAAGTCTTGGCTTGCTTTCTTGCTTCCATCTCCCATAATGGGTTTTACAAAGCGCTCTTGAAATTTCTGCTGGGTAAACAGGTAGGAAGGCATGATAAAATCAAATATCGCCCAAAGCTCCAGCAGAGAATTCTCCATGGGCGTTCCTGTCAATGCGAAACGGTTATTCGCTGAAATTTTCCGGATAGCCCTGGCAGACTGCGTGAAATGATTCTTCACATGCTGGGCTTCATCGATAAAGCAGAAAGAAAACCTGTGGTTTTGGTAGGCTTCGATATCTCTTCGGATAAGGGGATAGGAGGTGACCACGATATCATATTGATTAATTTTCTCACATAGTACCTGCCTCTCGGCCAACGAGCCTGATATCGCCATCACTTTCAGCTGGGGTGTAAACTTTTTCGCTTCAAGAACCCAGTTATAAACCAGAGACGTGGGAGCGACAACCAGCGCCGGCATCTTTCTTTTCTCTTTCTCCGATAATACCAGCGCCAGTACCTGTAGCGTTTTTCCAAGCCCCATATCATCTGCGAGGATTCCGCCCAACCCGTTGTTGGATAAACCCTTCAGCCATTGATAACCCGCCTTCTGATAATCCCGTAAAACATTTTGAAGAGATTCGGGTATCGCATAGCTATGTGTTTTTTGGGAGGAAAGGCTCTCAACAAACTGATCAAGGTCCCGGGTTTTTTCCAAAATCTGAAACTGTGACTCCTGCAACAGGCTATCCATATAAAGCGCCCGATACTTTGGAAGTCGTATGGTCCCATCCACAAAATCCTTCGGATTGAGATCCATATGGTCTGAAAAAACAGCAAGTTGACTTAACGAGGAACTCTCTTCAAGTGGCAGGATTGAGCCGTCTTTCAGGCGGAAAAACTTCTTCTTTTTCCTGAAGGATTCAAGAATCCCTTTAAGCTCTTCCCAATCCAGTTCTGACGTATCAAAGGAGATTTCCAACAAATTGTCAACCAGAGATACCCTGCCGGATAAGTTCACTCGTTTGCGAACGGTCACCTTCTTAAAGTCTTCAGAATAGTATACTTCAGCCAGCGATTGCAGCTCGGGCAGTTTTTCAAAAACAAACTGATAAACATCACCCAGATCCAGTAAACAGAATTGTTCTTTTTCAATGAAAAAGCCGGATTGGTTGAAATAGTCCAATATAGGCTGCTCCTTGTCCAAATCCCGCAAAATAAACATATCAGACGGTGTGAACAGGTCTTCCTTCGAAGCAGGGTTTACCTGATACTGCCCATAATTGAACACCACCCGCGCGCTGATTCCCTTTTTGTATTGATCAAGGTACACAACCGGCTGAATGGATGCCTGTACGATACGCTCCTTTAATGACGGACTTACCATGACGTCACCGGTATTTCTCATCAATGGAACCACTTCGGAGACGAAGCGGTTTTGATATTGCGGCGGAACGATCATTTCGTTCTGGCCTGCTACAATAAAGCCCTGCTGTATGACTGAAAGGGCTTTACGCTGGGATTGCGGAACCCTGTAGATTTTCCCCTGGGCATAATAATACTGTCCGCCAGGTAGCAGTTCGGTAGGCAGTTCCTTCGCATCCATCCGGACCGAAAGCCACTCATCCAATTGTCGTATCTCATAGACCACCGGAATGGGTTCATGAGTGACCGGAACGATCTCCAGGTCCCGGGAAAATACGGATGCCGTGATTGCCTCTCCTGTCATAATATCCAAAAATCGCTCCAGGTAGGAAGGCATCAGTTGAAACTGTCTTCCGCGAATTAGCCCCGAAAACCGGTATATTCCTTCCTGCTTTGACAGCTCGGTATGCGCGGTATAGATATCCTCCAAAATGGCCATGATCTGTTCATCGCGGCCTGTGAAAAACTGTCGCTTGCTGTCAAGCGTGAAATGCCTGCCGAAAAACAGCTTCTTACCATTCACCCATGCGTCAATAAATTCCTCCGCATTTCTCACCACATACGATCGGGTGGTTCCTACCCCAAGTTCCAGGCTCGCGAAAACCCGTTCGTCTGTTTTTGTAAGATAAAGTGTGGGATGCAAATGGTTCTGAACCCTGCTCCCCTGGTAATTACTGTGTTTTGTTTCTTCAAGTTTGGCAAAAACCGCACTCACTGCCTTGTAGCTGTTGCGATACCTGGTATACTTGCTGCCAATCATCCTGCGGGCTTCAAAAAGTACTGCCGCAATATGTTTGCATGGCCTTCTCCATTCCTTGTAAAAAGGACATGTGCAGGTTCCATCCTCTACTTCCCGTTTTGCGTTCAGGTATAGTTTTACGATATACTCTTTACTGCCGTGAACCCGTGCTGTAACGCTGCCCTCTGCCTCTAGAATATTAACATCCTCTACGAAGCTGTTAAAAAAGTACATGCGTCCGCGGTGATATATTCTGGAATCCTTGACATAGTCCCGGATATCCTTTTCACTTAGCTTATATAAATCCATTCATAATCCCTCGATATGCTCGATAGTTTAGCGTATCATTAAATTATATCACAAAATCTGACCTATCTGCAAAACCGTAGAATATGAATTATCTGTCAAACCAATGGCCGTGAACCACCATTTATATGAAATATAGGATTATGGTGCGGATATTCAGTATGACAACAGCCAGGCCAACAATGAGCATGATCGTTTTTGTAGGAATTTTTTTAACCAGGAAAGCAGCAAAGGGGGCCGCAATAACACCACCCACCGCCAGTCCGGCAATGATTTTCCAATACTCGCCGATACCAAGAATGGTAACAAAAGTGATCGCCTGCGCAATCGTTACAAAAAATTCAGATGCATTCACCGAGCCGATGACATATCGAGGCGTCTGTCCGTCAGCAACCAGCGTGGAGGTAACAACCGGGCCCCATCCACCGCCGCCTATGGCATCCAGTAAACCACCAACAACGCCCAGTACCCCGTTTTTTATTTTTTTGATCGCCTTTTTCTCAGATTTTCTAAAGGCCTTGTAAATAATTATAGCCCCCATCACGATCAGGTAACCACTTATAATGGGCTTTAGAATACCTGCATCAAAATTGGACAGAATGATTGCTCCCACTACACCGCCAATAACGCCCGGAATAACTAGGGAAACAAATATATCCTTGTCAATGTTTTTCAATTTCCAGTGAGAAATACCTGAAACCAGCGTGGTAAAAACTTCTGCAGTATGTACCGAGGCGCTGGCAGCAGCAGGTGGCACACCGAAGCCCATCAACAGGCTTGTAGAGCTTACTCCATAGGCCATACCGATACATCCATCGATCATTTGCGCAAAAAATCCTGCCAACACAAACAGAAAAAATGTAGGATCCATATTTATACCCCCTATTGTCTATATTGTATATAGACATAGAGTACTCTAATGCGGAAAAAAAAGCAAGGAAAATCTTTCTGATGGGTAACCACCCATGTGAACATAACCTGGATAGTATTGAGGCCATTGAAGAAGCGGATTGGAACCCTTACGAAACCAAACGTTGGAAACTAAGGGCTGCATGTTTGATTGTTTTTAGTATATGGAGTGTCTCTGTGAAAAATGCTTCAGTCGATCAATTGATCCAATGTTTTGCTTTCAAGCTTTGCTGCCACAATGTCGCGGATGTCCTTAAATACCTGCAGCAGTTTCTCATTTTCCTCGATGGGGGTATGTTCAAAAAAGTACAGGCTGGCTGAACCCACAGATGCCAAGGGGCCGTCAATCAAGCGTATGACTTCGGCCAGTGTGATTTTCTCTGGCGGTTTTGCCAGTTCATACCCACCTTTTGCTCCCCTTATGCTTCGAACATATCCTGCTCCCTTTAGCTGTAGAAAAATCTGTTCCAGATATTTTTTCGGAATCTCATTCCTCTGGGAAACCTCCATGATTTTCGCTGGAGCCTTCCCATAATTGTTTGCCAAATCCAAAAGTGCCAGTAGTGCATATTCACTTTTCCTGGATAACCGCATATTACCTCCTATCCAGAGCAGCTGTATATACTCGCGTCACTCTTTTAAAGGTTTAGCTGCTCTCTGATAACCTGTGCTGAATCTTCTATTTTGTCCTCTTCGGAAAGGAATATATTCACCGGGATGTCCGTTTTGGGCGTTTTGCCAACCCAAACAACCGAAATCAGCTCGGCTGGAACGCTTGTTTTTATTACATCCAAATCGGACGCATCCAGTTCTACCGCGGAAACAATAAGGATCATGCCCGAATCCAGCATGATATGGGCAACCTCGGCCAAACGCCGGATGTGTTCCCTGCGGTTCAGCGGAACCATGTTCATGATAATATCTGAATCCAAACCATACATAAGGCCTCCGATTCCCAGATAGTAGACATATCTTCCTGCATCAAACAGCTGCCGCTCAACCACTCTGGCGATATCCTTCCTGGGGCTTGCTTTCTCACCTGTGATCAGGATCAGGGCTGGCTTCTGGTTATATTTTTCTGCACGCAGCTCATTGCTGATATCACTTCCAACCCATTTGAAATTTCGCAAAAGAACCTTGTCACGTACCCAGCTTGTATGATCTTCCATCTCTTGCATGACAATACCGCCACCACAGATTTCATATTCATCAACAATGACAAAACGGCTTGTAGCAGCGATTTCACTTATTAAATCAAAGGCAATGTGGCGATCCAAGCTGAGCACGCATTCAGCTACCTCATGCCTGTCCACCTGTTCTTTTTTCATGTTGTCCAGACTGGAAGCGTCCATCACACTGCGTACATCTTCCAGTTGCATGGTCACTTTTGCGGTTCCCAGCTTCAAAAAATAATCTTTCCCCTTCACCAGAGGCTTCTTCCCCAACCAGAAAAGGTTTACCAGCAAACGCCCCGTCACTTTTGGCTGAGGTTCCTTTACAAGGCAGGCCATCTCCCCACGTTTAATGTAAATCTGTTCTTTCACCGTAAAGCCGCAGGTCCAGCCTGCCCCGATTTCAATTTGCGGTTCACGGTTAAAGGCCTCCAGGGATTTAACTGTCGTTCTTTTCCCGGAAGGAAAAAACACGACTTCATCTCCAACTGATATTTTCCCTGTTTCGATGGTCCCCGCGATGATTCGGCGATTATCCCCGTTCATCGTGAACTTATATACATCCTGCACCGGCATGCGAAAAGGTTTGTTTTGCTGGGATGTTTCCTTTTTAAAAGAATCCAGTACCTGCAGCACATTCATCCCTTCATACCAGGGCATCTTTACCGAGTGGTTGGCTATGTTTTCACCTTCCATGGCACTGATGGGAATGAAGCATGTTGGTTCAACATTGATCTTTTTCAGAAATTTTCTGTATTGTCGTTCGATACGCCTGAAAACCCGTTCATTGTATTCGACCAGATCCATTTTGTTTACAAGGACGGACACCTGATGAATTCCCAGCATGGAAAGCATGTAGCCGTGGCGTCTGGAGTTCTCCTGCACACCTTCGTGGGCATCTATGACCAGAAGGGCAGCTTCCGCCCTGGCGGCACCGGTGATCATGTTCTTTAGAAATTCAATATGCCCGGGAGCATCAATAATAATATAATTTCGCAATTCGGTCTGAAAAAAACAGCGGGCTACGTCGATGGTTATTCCCTGTGCCTGCTCATCCTTCAGAGCGTCGAGAAGGAAAGCGTATTCAAAGGGCTTCGAGTTGCGCCGGCAGGTTTCTCTCACCTGCTCCAGTTTTCCTTCGGGCAAGGAATCGGTATCGGCCAAAAGCCGTCCAATGACCGTACTCTTGCCATGGTCCACATGGCCTACGATAACGATATTCATATCCTGTTTATGAATCAAATCCCGCTTATTCGCCGGATACGCAGCACCTTTTTCAATCATTCCAACAAACCTTTCTTTCATGCCGTATTTCCCGAAATCTTATTTTCACTGTACGGGTGCATTTTCACTCTTTATGCTACATATATCCGCCCTTGCGCAGTTCCTCAAGGCCGCCCCCGTCTTCCTTATCCTGTGCCCTTCCAGAGCGTTCGGCAATGTTTGCAAATTTACCTGTTTTTAATTCCATGATAATTCCATCAACATCCTTCGCGTTGGATTCCACTGGAAAGGTACAGGGCCAGCAGCCAAGCGATCGGTATCTTTTTCCCTCACCCTGGTCATAATACAAGGACACGGTGGGAATATTCTCACGCTTGATGTATTCCCAGATATCCAGTTCGGTCCAGTCTAGCAGCGGATGGATTCGAAGGTGGGTGCCGGGGGCGAAGTCTGTTTTAAACTGACCCCAAAATTCCGGTGGCTGATCGCCGATATCCCAGTCATTATTCCTGTCCCGTGGGGAGAAATATCGCTCCTTTGAACGGCTTCCCTCTTCGTCAGCCCGCACACCAACAATAACACCCGTATAAGGCTCGGTGTTCTTATCTATTTCATAGGCTTTTTTCTCATGATTCATTCGGTATCGCGGCCATTGTCCGCTTAATGTGTTTCTTAGAGCCGCTGTTTTCAGATTTTTGCAACACTCAATACGGGTAGCTCTGCCATCGGGATAGGTTTCCTTCTCGTCCAGAGCTTCCCGGTTTTCACCGTAAATCATGTCCAGATTCCATTCCAGTGCAAGCTTGTCCCGGTATTCAATCATTTCAGGAATTTTGTAATGGGTATCGATGTGGACCAATGGTATCGGCACATGGCCAAAGAAAGCTTTCCTGGCCAGCCACAGTAAAACCGTGCTGTCCTTACCGATGGACCATAGCATGCATAGGTTCTTAAAGCTGGCATAGGCCTCCCGCAGAATATGTATTGACTTGTTTTCAAGCTTGTCAAGGTGGTTCATGGTTTATACTCCTCATTGGTATGTTAGGGGTTATTGTTCAACTCAATTGATTCTGTAGATTGTTAATGACGTAAAAACCCTTTTCATTCAGGCTGTTCACCCTGTTATATGTCATTTCGCTACCATCCATCTGCCGGAATATTCCACCGGCCTGTTCAACAATGCACTGCATTGCTGCGGTATCCCATTCCATCGTGTATCCGAACCGGTAGTATACCTCGGCTTCCCCCTTTGCGATCATACAGCCCTTGATGGCGCTGCCGACGGTTAAGACATTTCGGATGCCATTTCTTTCAATCAGGGATGCAAGTTTATCGGACTTATGCGAGCGGCTTACAACCATACGGATATCTTCAACTCTTGATGAAACGTTAATTTTTTGTGTATGGCCATCCTTTTCATAAAATGCGCCCTCGCCTTTCACGGCATAATAAAGCTCACCGGAAACCGGGATACCGATTACACCCAGCACAGGCTTCCCGCGGTGGGCTAAAGCCACATTCACCGTAAACTCCCCGTTCCTTTTTACAAACTCTTTTGTCCCGTCCAGCGGATCGACGATAAAGCACCAGTCGTTCTTCAGCCTGTCCAGATTATCCCGGGACTCTTCTGCCAGAATAGCGCATTCAGGGTACCTGCTTTTCAGTGTATGAACGATTAGATCATTCGACTTTTGGTCGGCCAGGGTAATTGGCGATTTGTCTTCCTTGTAGTCAACAGAAAAATCCTTCGCATAGATGTCGAGTATGACATCCCCCGCCTCCTTTGTTAATTGCTTTACCGTTTCCAATACTTCGGCCAAATCGGATATATTCATCTGCTACTCTCCTGTTATTCAAGCATCGTTCATTAAGCGCTTGAGCGAATTGCCATCTCTTTTTTGTAATTATACCCTATTGTCCACTATTATAGTATACATTCATCCATTAGGAAAGCCTATTTTTGAATCTGGACGTCTTAGCCCTGGCAGCACCGGAGCGCAATTCACAACGGCTAGATCGGAAGTTTTTCATAGGTGTTTTTCATAAAGCCCCTGTTCACCCGGTAAAGCTCACGAACGGGGTAATTTAAGGCCATACTTTCTGAAATAACAATATCCTTGTATTCATAGGGAAATTTCAGACAGTATCCACAACCTTGTGAAGAAATTCTGCACGGCAGAGAAACCACTTCAAAAACAAGTCCTTTCTTTTCAAAATATCTGCTCATTTTTATCGTATAATTTCCAGAATCATAAACAGCCAAACAATCCATTTTCCTGCACCTTCTATACAAACACCTGATTTATCATATGAAGGGATAGGCATACAGTTTCCAGCGCAGAGAAAGAAATGGAACGACAAATTCATCAACGAACACGGTTCCGATGTCTTTTGGCTGTATCTTGCCTTTGGCTTTGCATATACCGATAAAAATATACTTTTTGTTTGGTATAGAGTGCATCATAGACATGAAAAAAGGGCTTCAATTTCACTTGAAACCCCTGGTACGCCCGACACGAATCGAACGTGCGACACCAAGTTTAGGAAACTTGTGCTCTATCCTACTGAGCTACGGGCGCCTGTTCCTTCAATAATTCTACTACAGGTTTTTGCCGCTGTCAACGCATCTTCGTCGGTACCGTAAAATGAAAATGTACCCTCTACTCTGCGGTAATAATCTCTTTCGGAGCATTCGGCCAGTCCTCTTCATTGTTGTTGGGAAGCTCCACTTTTTTTGCATGGGGCTTAATGTCTTTCCATGACATCTTTTTGGATGCCCACTCAATTAAAACCTCGTCATTCTTCAGCGCAAACTCTTTTTCTTCGTAATGAAGCCTTGGCTGAACAGAGCTGGAATGGTACGAAAGCTTCTCTGCAGAATTGTCTTCAAAATAGGTAGCCCTGTGTTCTGCTATCACTTCGGCGGGAATATCATACAATGTCCCATCCGACATTTGAACCCTCAAAACCTTTTTCATTATGACCCCACTCCTTTTCCCTTCATATTTAAAAGCAGCAAAATGCACCCTTGATTTTGCTTGTTAATTATTTAACTATACTTACAGTATACCACATTTGTACAAAGATTGTCATCCATTTATAGATTTCAGGAACAGGATAAAAAAACATTCACAAAACAGTGCCCAAATTCAAATCTTCCCCATATGATATAGTACAAGTTCCGAAAGAAGG
>JAAYKJ010000121.1 GCA_012522505.1 Clostridiaceae bacterium | reverse complement strand
TGCAGATTGCAGATTGCAGAGGGAAGAAGGAAGAAGGAAATGCTATGGCAGATATAAATGCTTTGAAGGAATATCTAGTGGAAAAAGGCGTGAAGCCATCCTATCCGCGTTTAAAAGTTCTGGAATATCTGATGAAACACAAAAATCACCCTACAGCGGAGGAAATATACTGTGAACTGCTCGATGGAATGCCTACCCTATCCAGAACAACGATATATAATACATTGAACCTGTTTGTCGACGAGTCTATTGTAGTTCCCATTACCATAAACAGTAATGAAACCAGGTATGACGCAACAGTAAAGGATCATGGGCACTTCAAATGCGAAGCATGCGGTAAAATTGTTGATTTCACGATTGATATTGATAAACTCTGTGCCCCTGAATTGAACAACTATCAAATATCTTGTAAAAATTTGTATTTGAAAGGCATCTGCCCGGATTGCCTTTATGAATAAAATATTTATTCGAGGAGGTTTTTTATGAAATCGTTAAAGGGTACAAAAACAGCTGAAAACTTAATGAAGTCTTTTGCCGGAGAGTCTCAGGCACGCAACAGATACACATATTATGCTTCTGTAGCGGACAAGGAAGGTTTTAAACAGATTAAAAACATTTTTATTGAGACCGCGGATAATGAGAAGGAACATGCGAAACGGTTCTTCAAGTTCCTGCTTGCGGGGCTTGGAGACGAGCTGCCGGCATCCATCGAAATTACAGCGGATTTTCCTGTAGCCCAAGGCTCAACTCTGGATAATCTGAAAGCAGCTGCCAGCGGTGAGCATGAAGAATGGTCTGATTTATATCCTGCTTTTGCAGACGTGGCCGATGAAGAAGGCTTTCCTGAAATTGCAGCGGCCTGGAGGATGATCTCTCTTGCTGAAAAGAGGCATGAGATACGCTTTAACAAGCTGGCGGATAATGTAGCCAATGACCGAGTGTTCAAAAAAGAGGAGAAAGTTTCATGGAAATGTGGAAATTGTGGATATATCCATGAGGGTCCGGAAGCGCCTGAAATATGTCCGGCTTGTATACACCCACAATCCCACTTTGAATTGTTTGTTGAGACATATTAAGATGATGTGACTGCATGAAATGAAACCATACGTCGACATGCAATTTTTTCACATAAAAAGGGTATCGTAATATATATACGATACCCTTTTTACCGACTATATCAAGGAGGAGCTTATGGCAAACAGGTTTGAAAGCTTTCAGGAAAAGAGGATGGTTATTTTCGGTGAAATGGTCAGAAGGTATTGGAATGGCAAACTGAACAATAAAGAAGATTTGAGCCTTCTGGCCGCTGAGATTAGGGATAAATATGGCTTTCTCGATGAAGATATGCCTTTCATAAAGGACCACATCCGGGTTGCGATGGGGCTGGATCCAAAAGCCGGGGATGATTTCGATGACGAAATAACCCTTATGAAGAAAACATGGGAAATTGGGCCGCCAGTTATCGCAAAGATAGAAGGTCCTTGTAAATACTGTGAAGAAGAGGGACGCATGTGCAGGGAGTCCTGCAAATATGAGTCTCATGTCTATAACCGAACCAATGGACCAGTCATTGTTAATGGAAAATGCCTGTCTTGCGGCCAATGTGTAACCGATTGTGATTTCGGAGCGCTGGCCGATAAAATCGAATTTTTGCCGGTAATCGATCTGCTTAAAAACAAGAAATATCCTGTTTATGCCGCTGTAGCCCCGGCGATTGCCGGCCAGCTCGGAGATAATATCACCATGGGCCAGCTTCGAACCGCGTTTAAGTGGATGGGATTTGCTGATATGATTGAAGTGGCCATGTTTGCGGATATCCTAACCATCAAGGAAGCTTTTGAGTTCAATCATTTAGTGAAGACTACAGAGGACTTTTTTATAACCAGCTGTTGCTGTCCTGTATGGTTTAATATGACAAAGAAGAACTATGAGGAACTTTATCAACACATGTCTCCTTCGGTATCGCCCATGATCGCAGCAGGGAGAATCCTAAAAAAGCTGTATAGTGATGCCCGCGTTATTTTCTTTGCTCCATGTATAGCAAAAAAAGCAGAGGTAAAGGAACCGGAGCTAAAGGGGGCGATTGATTTTGTAATTAATTTTAGAGAATTGAAGGAAATTTTTAAGGCATTGGAGATTGATCCTGCAGATCTTCCCGGAGATGAAAAGGACCAGGCTTCATTGGGTGGGAGGTTTTATGCCCGGACAGGTGGAGTCAGTTTCTCGGTAAAAACGGTTGTGAATCGGCTTGAGCCCAGCAGAGTGATTAAGCTGAATGCGAAGAAAGTGGATGGTGTGGCAGACTGCAAAAAAATTCTGGAAACGCTGGCAAACAAAGAAGTCAATGCAAACTTTATAGAAGGTATGGGCTGTGTGGGAGGCTGTGTTGGGGGGCCTAGAACAAACCTGGAAGTTGATAAGGCTACTCGTATTGTCAATGAGTTTGCTGAAGATTCCCTTATCATGACACCCTTTGATAATTTAAATGTGATGAAAATATTGAAAGAGCTGGGTATCGAGAGAATTGAAGATATCATGAAACAGGAGGAGCTCGTTGGTCTGTTGACGCGAAGTAAATAGTTTATGCTTCCCGAGTTACAAGTGAACCGAGTATGTGGCAGGGGTTTACTATTTCCCAAATAATCCTGTATAATGGAGTTATGTGCCAGATTTGTTTATGGGGAATTCGGTTACGGGAGCAAAGGAATGAAAAAAAACAGACCGGTTGTTGTGATTATGACGGTTATTATCTCCATCTCTTTGATTTCCTGCGGAAATAAGCCCGACGAAATCATTGATGTACGAGATAATGCAGAGGATCAGGAAAAAATTATCCTCCGTTTTATATCAAGCTGGGGGGGGGTTGACTCAAAAGCAGAAACTCTTCAGGAGGTGCTGGTCCAATTTACCAAAGAGAATGAAAACATTGAAATTGTCAATGAATCGCTATTTGGTGAGGATTTTCTTCCTAAGATAAAAACAGATTTTGCTTCGGGCAATAGTCCCGATGTGTTTGGATTGTGGCCGGGATCAGATATACGGGCATTAATCCGGGCAGGGAAGGTAGCGGATTTATCCGGGCTGATGGAGAAAAACCCCGAATGGAAGGCGACATTTAAAGGGAGTACGCTGGAATATACCACATATGACGGGAAAATATACGGGCTCCCATTCGAAACGATTTTTGAAGTGTTGTTCATTAACAAAGATCTTTTTGAACTGTATTCTGTCCCGGTGCCAGAAACCTATGAACAACTAAAAAATGCCGTTGTTGTGTTCAGAAAAAATGGCATTGTTCCTATTGCTTACAATTCCCTTTCCGAAGGTACATATCTATATCAAAACATGGTTGCCCATCTGGCCGGCAAAAAAATCGTCGAGAATCCCTCCCATCCTGAACTGGGGAAATATTACAAAACCGCAATGGAGTATATGCGGGAGCTTTATCGGTTAGAAGCTTTTCCGGAAGATGCCTTCACGATGACAAACCAGGAGAGGAATTCTCTGTTTCAGGAGAAAAAGGCTGCGATGATCGTACAGGGCTCCTGGTTTATCGGAAATTTCAGAGATGATGATGAGACTGTGGATGTGGTTTATTTTCCGTATCCTGAGGAAGGAAATGCACCGCCCCACACCATGATACATGGTCTTGGGAATGGATGCTTTTATATCAGTTCCGATTCATATACAGATTCGGTAAAGCAGGAAGCGTCTATTAAGCTGCTGCGAATGCTCACTTCCAAGGAAACTGCCGCAATATTCGCAAAACAGACAGGTATGCTCAGCAGTGTGGATATCCGGGAGTTCAAGATCGATTATAACAGGCTTACCAGAAGAGGCCAGTTGCTTATCAACAACGGAAGGCAGTTTATTGGTCCACCTGACAGCTTTGTTGACAGGACAGTTTGGGATGAAGTGATTTCAGAAGGCATGCCCTATGTGCTCGTCGGAGAATGGGAGATTGATTATCTTTGGAATAAAGCGGTTTCGGCCGGGCTATTGTCACGCTGATCCAGATGAATCCTTGGCTCACAGCGCTGCACTGTATTATCCCATGCTATTGGCAGGGAAGCTCTCACAGAGGATTGCTCCGAATGCGATATTTACCAAATGTCCGCTGGCACTGCGTATTTTGTTCACAATGATGCGTCCTGGCACACAATTCGCGCAAGACGGTAGCATACCGCAGGCTTCAGCTGAGGGAATACTTCACCGAAGGTTACCAAAAGGAGAACGGGTGAATTGAGAAGTAGAATAATCAAGTTTTACAAGGATCTCTCAATCAAAAAAAAATTGCTGCTGGCTTTTTATATTCAGATCATTGTTCCGATGATATTCATGGGATATTTAAGCTACAGGAATTCTGAAAGAACCATAAAAAACATGTCCATGAATTATGCTCAGGATATTTTGCAAATGATAGAGCTTCGATTTGAGGATTATGTGGATAATCTGAACATCATCTCGCAGGATCTATTATATGATAAGTCAATCTATAAGGTTTTAGCACAAGGAGACACCAGCAACCCTCTGGCGGTATATGAAACCGAAAATGAAATCACCAACACGATGAAAAAAATCGTCCTTTCCAGGCCGGAAATTCAATCCATAGCTATTGTCAACAATAAAGGAAAATTCTATTATGCTGATGACAATTCCTCAAGCTCCAGTATCCGAAGCATTCTTCCCTATATGCAAGTCCTCGAAAAAGCAAGGTTGTATGACGGAAAAACCACTTGGTTCATGGACAGCGAGGATGGCGTTGTACAGAATATTTACCTTGCCCGCGTCATTTATCACCAGGATGATTTCCAGGAGATTGGGCTTCAGGTCATCCTCGTAAACAAGGACTTTATTGATACCGTATACAAGGGACTTACGAAAAGCATGCAGAATATTGTAATTCTATCGGACCAATATGAGTTGATTGCTACCAGAAACAAGGAAGAGCATTTTATACCAAACTGGTCTTCCTTCGGAATGCTTGAAAATGAAAGAGATTCCAGGATTGATAATGAGATCAGTGCATTGGTTTCATATACTACAATAATCAGTACAGGCTGGAAGGTCATCACGTATGTTCCGCTGAATGAGCTGTTCAGGGATGCTTATTCACTTCGGACAAATATCATTCTGCTGTGTACATTGACGGTTGTGATATTGTCCCTGTTCAACCTGGCCATCGCGATGGGCTTTATCAACCCCATCAACAGGCTGGTGAAGGGAATGAAGATGGTTCAAAAAGACAACCGTGTGGTTTATATTGATGACGAACGCGAAGATGAGATTGGTTTCCTAAACACGGCTTTCAATGATATGTCCAGAGAGATCAACCATCTGGTTCATTGGGTATATCGGGAACAAATAACCCGAAAAGAGGCTGAACTGAAAGCGCTTCAGTCCCAAATCAATCCCCATTTTCTATTCAACACGCTTGAATCCATCAATTGGATGGCGCATTTGAATAATGTTCCTGAGATCAGCCAAACGGTTACTGATCTGTCGGATTTAATGGAGGCCAGTATCGGAAGGGATGACATTCTCATCACCGTTGAGGAAGAGTTCAAATACTCTGATAAATATATCTCTCTGCTTAAGAGAAGGTTTGATGATAAAATACGTTTTAAGAAAGAAATACAACCAGAAGCCGCAAAAATGAGAATTCCAAGGCTTCTTATCCAGCCACTGGTTGAGAATGCTGTTTATCACGGGATAGAAAAGCTGAGGGGCAGCGGTGACATCCTGTTAAGTGCCAAGATTAAACAGGACAAGCTCATAATCACTGTAATGGATTCGGGCCCGGGTATGAAGAATTCTGAGCTGGATGCACTGAACCGCAAATTGTCGATGGATAACGATTTGTATTTCAAGTCGCTTGGAAACGAGCCTCGAAAGAGTATCGGAATTGAAAATGTAAACCGAAGAATCAAGCTGTTTTTTGGAGACAGCTACGGTTTGAAAATTGAGAGCGAACAGGGAGAGTATACCAGGGTAATCGTGAGTTTACCGTCAAAATGGGAAGCTACGGAGGGGTACTATGTTCAAGGTAATCATCATTGATGATGAACCCATTATCAGAAAAGGCATAAAGAATATTATAAACTGGAAACAGTTCGATTGTGTCATATGCGCAGAGGCATCGGATGGGGAAGAGGGAAAGATGGTGATACATAAGCATCTCCCGGATATCATTATTACTGATATTCATATGCCGGACACAGATGGCTTGAAAATGATCCGTGATATTAAAAATATTGTTCCCAATTGTAAAATAATCATATTAACAGGATACCGGGACTTTGACTATGTTCAAGAAGCGATTAAGCTTGGTGTATTTGATTTTGTTCTAAAGCCATCTAAGATTGAAGAACTAACCGCGGTTGTAAGTAAAGCCATTCTGGAGCTGAATAGCATGAAAAGCCGGGCTGAGGAACTGGAAAAATTAAAAAGGCTTTTTGAACAAAACATACCCATTCTGAAGGAGAAACTGCTCTATGACATTATCTATGAGATTTACCCAAGCAAGGCGGATATTCTGTCCAGGGCAGGGCTTTTAGGGGTCTGCATCAACCGTTTTGTTCTTCTTGCGGTTGAAATCGATAATGAAGATGATAACGAAAAACTAAGCCAATACGACAGTCATCTGTACCAGTTCGGAATTGTTAATACTTTTATGGAGGTCTTTTCTGATAGCTTTGAGGTGCTCAGCATACCGTTGAACGGAAAAGGAGCGGCATTTATTCTGCAGCCCACAGCAAAAGTTACGGGATATATGGAGCTTGTGAACCAGAAATGTGATTATGTACAGGAGATGATTACAAACTGTTTTGGTTTTACCGTAACCATAGCGGTCAGTTCAGAAGGCACAGGGATTATGCAGCTTGCCGAAAAGTTCAGTGAATGCCGGGAAGCCCTTGAACGCAAATTCTACCTTGGCAGCAACACAACTATTTTTCAGGATGACCTGAACACCTTTATCAAGTTCGACGACTATTCGGTTTTGGAGAAATATCAAAAGCATCTATTGGATAGTATTAAGACAGGAAATAAAAGATTGGTTGCTGAGAGACTTGAGGATATTTTTAGCTATATTAACGGCCTTGAACGTGTGAACATGGAATATCTAAAAAGCTTTTTTTTGCTGACCATCTCAACGATCAACAATATCCGCCTGTCTGTTGCACAGTTCCAGGATGATAGGAATGTAGAAGGCCTTCATATTCCCAGCACACACAAATTGGTCGAGGATTCAGACAATATTCCAGAGCTGAATGAGCTTCTGAAAGAGGTATCTTTCAGCATAACATCGAAGATCAACAATTACAATAACAAAAGCCTGACTTTGATACTGCGCAAAGCCATTGACTATCTCCACAAGCATTATCATGAACAGGTTACGCTGAATGAAGTTGCAGAGCATGTGTATGTCAGCACCAGCTATATCTCCAGGATGTTTAAAAAAGAGCTGGGAAGGAACTTTGTAGATTACCTGAACGGTATTCGTCTTGAAAAGGCAAAAGAACTTTTAAAGGATCCGAAATACAAAACCTATGAGGTTGCCGAGATGGTAGGGATTCAAGATGCGCATTATTTTTCCCGTCTGTTTAAAAAATACCAGGGTTTAACACCTACCGAGTACAGGGAGTCTTGACAGATGCTTCGACAGTGAAAAAGCGAAAGACTGGCCGAAGTTCATGTAAGAGATCAGCGTTACGTATGGAAGGTGGATTATTTTGTTGCATTATTTTGAAGTATCCATTTGTCAATTTATTGCAACATAATACAATATGATCTATTTATCACATCAAACCATCCTGTTATAATCAGGGTAATAGGATCAGAGTGATTGTTGTATTCGTATGTAAATACAGCACAAACCACGAGTATGGGTAAAGGTGTGATAAAATTTGAATTCTAGTCATTCTAAAGCTACAGTCATCAGATCGACACCGAACAAGGGCATTTTTCACGAACTTAAAAACAACTGGCCTTTGTTTGTTATGCTGGTACCAGGGGTAATTATGCTCTTGATCAACAATTATATTCCCATGATAGGTGTTGTCATAGCATTTAAACGATACAGGTTCCATGGCAGCTTTCTCAGCAGCATCTTTAAAAGCGAATGGGTTGGTTTTGGTAACTTCGATTTCTTTTTTAAAACGCCTTATGCATTCCAAATCACAAGAAATACAATCCTGTACAACCTTGTATTCATCATCCTTGGCTTGGTCGTTCCGGTTGCGTTCGCAATCCTGCTAAATGAGATTACAAACAAGTGGATGACCAAAATATATCAAAGCGTCATGTTTCTCCCCTATTTCCTTTCCTGGATTATTGTCAGTTATCTTGCATATTCCTTCTTTAGCATCGAAAGTGGTTTTATCAATAAAGTCGTCATAACCAGCTTGGGGCTGGATCCGATAAAATGGTATTTCGAACCGAAATACTGGCCATTTATACTGACATTTTTTCAGCTGTGGAAATACACAGGGTATAATATTGTTGTATACCTCGCTGCCATTTCCGGAATTGACAGTGAGTACTATGAGGCGGCCGAGATTGATGGCGCTACCAAGTGGAACCAAATCTGGAGCATTACAGTACCTCTGCTCAAGCCCTTAATGATCATTCTGACATTGCTGGCAGTGGGAAGAATTTTTAACGCGGATTTTGGCCTGTTTTACAACGTTCCGAGAAACAGCGGGCAGCTGTACTCCGTAACCGATGTCATCGATACCTATGTTTACAGGGCGTTGCGGAATACGAACAACATCTCCATGGCCGCAGCAGCAGGTACGTATCAAGCCATTGTTGGATGCGTAACGGTGTTTACCGCCAACTATGTTGTCAGAAAAATTGACAGTGACAAAGCTTTGTTTTAAGCTGTCGCAGCAGATAACATCAACTGTATGAGTTACACAACATGAATAATAAACAGGCTATAGGGAGGAGCAAAATGGAATCAACAGAAAAAATAAAGAAATCAAGACTGGGCAATCGGGTTTCTCCTATGACGAATATAGGGATTAATGCGTTGTTTATCATGGCCTCTGTTGTCTGCATTGCCCCGATTCTGTTGATTGTTGCGATTTCATTTACCGATGAGAAAGAGCTTCTGGTCAACGGATACCATTTTCTCCCCCAAAAGTTCTCCGTCAAGGCCTATGATTATGTCATTACAGCCGGGGACACCATCTGGAGGGCCTACGGTATTTCAATCGTGGTTACTTTGGTTGGTACTCTTTTAAGCCTTCTGATCATATGCCTGTATGCCTATCCCTTATCGAGGCAAAGTTTCCGCTATAAAAACTTTTTCGCTTTCTTTGCCTACTTTACGATGATCTTCGGCGGAGGCCTGGTCCCGTGGTATATGGTGTATACCCAGCTAGTACCCATTAAAAACACCATCTGGATCATGATCGTGCCCTACCTGATGAATGCATGGTACATGATGATTATGAGAACTTTCTTCAGGACTACCGTTCACGAATCCATCATAGAATCTGCGAAGATTGATGGCGCTGGTGAATTCAGAACCTTTTTTGTTATCGTATTGCCTTTGTGCAGGGCAGGTCTGGCTACCATCGGTCTGTTCTGTACGCTGGGGTACTGGAATGACTGGTGGCTTCCTCTTGTTTTTGTCACAGACAACAAGCTATACAACATTCAATATTTGATGTATCAAACATTGAATAGCATACAATATCTGGCCAGCGGCAGCGCACAGTTTTCCGAATCCAGTAAGGTCATAGCGGATATGCCAAGTGAGGGGGCCAGAATGGCAATTGCTGTTATATCCATCGGACCTATCATCTTCGCTTACCCGTTTTTCCAGAAATACTTTGTGAAGGGTCTCACCATCGGTGCGGTCAAAGGTTAAAAACTGGTTTCCAGTTTAAATAAGAATATCTTTCAAGGAGGGAAATTTTATGTTCAGAACAAAGAAGATTACAATCTTGGTATTGGCAGCAGTATTAGCATTCAGCCTTGCGCTGACAGGTTGTACACTCCCTGTAGCTCCCAGCACAGGAGGCCCTACAGGCACCGGCACAACATCGCCCACAGGAGGCAACGAACCAGAAGTGGAACTGAAGATGTATGTCGTTGGTAACAGACAGGAACCAGATACACCGAAGGTTTTGGAAAAACTGAATCCGATTCTGAAGGAAAAGATCAATGCTACGCTGGATCTGAATGTATTCGCATGGGGCGATGACTACGATCAGAAGACCAATACAGCCTTGGCCGCAGGCGAACCGATTGATATCGTATTCACAGCAAACTGGGCAGCGAACTATAATGTTAACTCAACATCCGGCTATTTCACCGAATTAAACGCATACCTTGATAAATATCCCGCCATTAAGGAAATACTTGGTGAAGATTTCCTGAATGGTTCGGCTATCAATGGCAAAAACTATGGTGTTCCAACGAACAAGGAAAAGGTACATAACTGGGGTTTCCTCCTTAAAAAAGACCTCGTTGACAAATACGCTATGGATGTCAGCACAATTAAATCCATCGAAGCCCTGGAACCATTCCTTAAGACCATCAAAGACAATGAACCCGAAATTACACCGCTGTGTATTGCTACAATGGATGCGCCATTCCAACTCCTTGACTGGGACCGTATCAGTGATGACGATGTACCCGGCGCTTTGTACTCTGATAACAGGGGTACGACGATCATCAACCACTTCTTGGCTCCAGAGAGCATCGAGCACTACAGGCTGATGAGAGAATGGTACAACAAAGGATATATCCATTCTGATGCAGCTACAATGCAGAACCAGCTTGAATTAATGAAATCAGGCAAGTATTTTGCCGCATCCCAGTCCCTGAAGCCTGGAAAGGATGCTGAAGTTATCGCCAGTACGGGTATTGAATGGGTTCAGGTTGATGTAACCCCACCGGTAATGTCCAACCGGGAAACAACCGGTGCGTTGCTTGCTATCCCAGCAGGTTCAAAAAACCCTGAAAGAGCCTTCCGTTTCATCGAACTACTTTATACCGATGCTGAAGTTAAGAACCTGATCAACTATGGTATAGAAGGAATTCATTACAACAAGCAGGCCGATGGCAGAATTGAAATCATCGATCCGGCAAACTCACCGTATAACCCAGGCCATGGATGGAAGTTCGGTGATCAGTTCAAGGATTATCTGATGAGTAACGAAGATCCTCAGAAGTGGGAAAAATTCCTCGCTTACAATGATCAGGGTCTTGTTCTGGACAGCCTTGGTTTCGTATTTGACAAAACCAATGTTGAAACACAGGTTTCTGCCTGTAAGAATGTTGTTCAGGCATACTACAAACAATTGTTCACAGGCTCGGTTGAAGTTGATGCCACTATCGCGCAATTTGAATCAGAACTGAATGCCGCAGGTATTGCTGATTTGATTTCCGAAATGCAAAGACAATATGACGCATGGAGGGCTGCGAAATAATCAATCATTATTCTTAGTGTATATAAAAAATATTTTCCTTTAACAATTGACCGGGGCTTCCCGGTCTTTTTTTTACCCAATAACCTCATCCCAGATCGCATTTATAAAAAAGATCTTTCAAGGCGATGTCCACTTACATTCCCGGTGCATATTATGAAGTAAGACAACCTGTGACAGCATTGCAGGATATGATGAAGGAGCGAATGTCCTTTGCTGATTCCAGCAGGCATAACCAAACGATCGAGAAGTATATCTGAAAGAATGGGTGGCAATACAGGTTGTTTACGGAAAGGGGGAAACGGTGTGCATAGTCTGACACGTGCCTTTGAAACGAAAACCTTGATCGGAGGTGTGGTTGTAATATCATATATTGCAAACTCACTGGGCGAAGTCTTTATTGTCTGGGCAGCTTTTATGATAATTGACTATATTACAGGAATCTTATGCGGTCTTATCAAAAACAGTGGTTACAGTTATAAAAAAGCTGTCCGGGGGATTATCAAGAAGCTCATGTTCTTCATACTAATCCTTGTGACAATTCTTGTGGAGTTTCTCATCAGTTTTGTAACCAGACAAGCCGGGTTAGTTCTTAAAATAGAGGGTGCACTGACAACCGCTATGTATGTATACCTGATAGGGACAGAAGGCTTGAGCAAAATTCAGAACCTGATCATTTTGGGCTTACCGGTTCCGCCCTTTATGATTAAGCTTTTTGGGCTTATCCGTGATGAATCTGGGAATCTGATTAAGAAGTAACGGAGATTCCACCAGATTCCTGTCTTGTTGTTTTCAAAAAATGGTGAACTCTATTCATGTTTCTCCTGCTTAAACCTGCGATGATATACTATTGTTCTGAAGCAACGGTAATAAAAAACAAGTTGTTCACTACTTGCAGCTTTGGTTCGCTATGTTATAATGTTTTTACTTCCTGATCGCACCTGCTGCACAATAAGCTGTAAGCCCATAGCAGCGGAGTGTGTTTGTGCGCCAGATCATAGGAGCTTGGAGAATGATAAGATGCAGGAGTATATTACGAAAAACGAATCGGAAACCAATGCATTGGGTGAAAAAATCGCAGGACTTCTTAATCAAGGAGATATTCTTGCTGTAACAGGAGAGCTTGGCAGCGGCAAAACAGCACTGGTGAAAGGGATCGCAAAAGGGCTGAAAATTGACGATCATATCACAAGCCCAACCTTTACATTGGTTCACAGTTATG
>JAAYKJ010000120.1 GCA_012522505.1 Clostridiaceae bacterium | reverse complement strand
TCCGGCCAGTATGCTTCTTTTCTGCGTTTCTGCATAGACGCAAAGTGGTTTAAGGCATAAAATAGATTATTAAAGCAACGATATGTTTGCGGGGGTTCATGATGAAGAAAATGAAGAAGTTGAAGAAATTTAATTTTGAGAATTTAAAGAATCTAAAGATTAAAATAAAGATGAACAAAAGGGGTTGGATATTGCTGTTTGTTGCTCTCTTCTGCGTGGTTACGGTATCTACTGTGCTAATCGTCGGAGCTATCCGAAATTCAAAAGCAAAGCAGGCTGCCAGCGGACAAACCGACATTTCTCCCACGTCAGCGCCCACACAGGCGCCCGTCAGCCCTACTGCAGCACCGGAGGTAACAATCACACCTACACCAGTTCCCAGTAAGACAGCCGAAGACTTTATTTTTCCAAAAGAAGGGGTACGCCCCATCGCTGTGATGATCGACAATGAAACCAATAAAGTGCTGCCTCAGGGGGGGATCGGAACCGCACAAATCGTTTATGAGATGCTGGTAGAGTATGGAGACACCCGGTATATGGCACTTTTCTGGGAGAATCTGCCCGATCTCATTGGTCCTGTCAGAAGCTCAAGACATTATTTTCTGGATTACGCAATGGAATATGATGCCATTTACACCCATATTGGATGGAGTGATTACGCATATCGGGATCTGGATTTGTTCCAGATCGACAATATTGATGGGGTTATGGGGGTAGCCGATGGTGTCTTCTGGGACTTAACAAAGGACAAATCCAACTACCATGATTCCTATACCTCGCCTGAGCGGCTGAACAGTTTCCTGGCCAAAGCGGAATACCCCATGGAAACCGAACAGGCTCTTCCCTTTGTTTGGAATACGGAAGACAAAGACTTGGACAGCACTGAAAGTGGAAAGGAAGTTTTCATTAAATACAGTACCAGCAGCAGTAGTGGCTTTTATTATGATTCAAGTGAAAAGCATTACAAAAGGACCCGTTTGGGTGAGTTCCAGATAGATCGAAACACGAATGAGACCATTCTGGTGAAAAACATCATCATCCTGTATGTGGAAAACAAAGCTATTCCAATGGATAAATATGGCCGACAGGAACTTTTCACGACCGGAAGCGGAAAGGGATATTTTATCACCAACGGTTTGTGTGAGGAGATCACATGGGAAAAGAGCTCCCGCACAGCACAGACCAAATACCGAAATAAAGATGGAGAAGAAATCGCTTTGAATCCGGGGCAGACCTGGATCCAAATCGTACCGCCAGCTGCGGCAGTCAGAATAAGATAGTTTTTCTTTTCTTTACAGGAGCATAATCCTGTGTTATAATGTTCTGCGTGAATACGGGCGGTCCGCTGTCTGGTCCGATAGGCAGGCATGAACGTCTATGATATGGAGGAAATGAAATGAACAAAATGGAGATTATCCGCTCGTTGGAAAAGGAAAATATGAAAGAAGATCTTCCTAAGCTAATGATAGGTGACTATGTCAAGGTTGCCGTCAAAGTTAAGGAGGGTGCCCGCGAAAGGCTTCAAATTTTTGAAGGTACCATCATTGGTATGCATGGTAGTGGTATTCGGCGTGCCATCGCTGTCCGAAGACTATCTTTTGGGATAGGCGTTGAAAGAGTATTTCCAATCCATTCCCCCAAGGTAGACAATATTCAAATTGTCCGGAGGGGTAAAATCAGACGGGCCAAGCTCTATTACCTGCGTGACAGGGTGGGTAAAGCCGCAAGGGTTAAAGAAGACATCAATAAAAGATAATCACCGAAAAGAGGACAAATTGTCCTCTTTCTTATTATATAGGAGATGGTTTTTTTGAATATTCAATGGTTTCCGGGCCATATGGCAAAAACAAGGCGTATGCTCACCGAGAACATCAAAATTGTGGATGTGGTGGTAGAACTTCTGGACGCCCGGATTCCCAAAAGCAGCCAGAATCCAGAAATCAGTGAATTGGTCATGAATAAACCCCGGGTAATTGTACTGAATAAAAGCGATCTTGCCGATCTAGAGAAAAACAGGCTTTGGCAGAGCTGGTTCAGCAAAAAAGGAATTGATGTGATTTGTACCAATGCTATCACAGGCGCAGGGATGCAAGAGCTTAAAAGCAGGCTGAAAAAAATAATGCGGCCAAAGCTCGAGACTGCAGCAGCCAAGGGAAGGATACAGAAGCCCATCAAAACCATGATCGTTGGGGTCCCGAATGTTGGGAAATCAGCATTTATCAACAAGCTGACCGGCAGAGCAACCGCGATTACGGGAGACAGGCCTGGGGTAACCCGCAACAAGCAATGGATCCGTATCAATCCCGAAATACAGCTGATGGATACGCCGGGAATACTGTGGCCCAAGTTTGAAGATCCCGAAACCGGAATGCATTTGGCCTTTACCGGCGCAATACGGGATGATATCATGGATGTGCCTACTCTGGCGGCAAAGCTTATGGAGAAGCTTGCTGTGTTGTATCCGGCAGAATTAGCTCAACGGTATAAACTTCAGGGCATCGATGAAAAATCAGGAGTTGTTTTACTGGAGGAAGCGGGAAGAAAGAGAGGCTGCCTGGTTTCGGGTGGAGAGATTGACTATAATCGCATCGGCAATATTGTTCTGGATGAATTCCGAGCAGCCAAAATCGGAAGGATGACACTTGAATGCCCGGAGAACCGGCAGGAGGGAATCGATGAAGAATAGAATGACGGTGGCGGAAATCAGGAGGAAGGCTGAAGGCATGTCGCTGGAAGAGGCAACTGCTTGGTTGTGTGAGCTGATTCCCGAGCATGGTACTTCGGTGGCCAAACTTGCCGATATATATAGTAGAAAGTTACATAGATATCATGAAGAACGAAACAGAATAAAAAAAATGTCCCAATATGAAATTCTTGCACGAACCCGAGGGTTTGTGCACATTGGGGGCATTGACGAGGCAGGCCGCGGGCCTTTGGCCGGGCCGGTTGTAGCAGGCTGTGTAGTGCTTCCGGATGGCTGCTTTATAGAGCAATTGAAAGATTCTAAGAAGGTAGCGCCCTCTGTCCGGGAAAAGCTGTTTGAAGTAATCCAAACAGAAGCTACAGATTATGGCATCGGTATGGTGATGCCGGAGGAGATCGACAGGATCAATATTCTGAACGCAACCAAGAAAGCGATGCTTCAGGCCATATCCCGGATGAAATCACCGCCCGATTACCTGATCATCGAAGCGGTGGAGCTTCCCATAGAAATCGAGCAGTTGTCCATGTTCAAAGCCGACAGCCTGAGTATATCTGTTGCGGCCGCATCCATCCTGGCCAAGGTTACCAGGGACAGGTGGATGGTGCAGGCAAATGAAAGGTATCCCGGGTATGGTTTTGCTCAGCATAAGGGTTATGGTACCGAAGAACATCTGAAGGCTATACGGAAGAACGGTTTGTGCCCAATACACCGAAGAACCTTTACCCGGCAGTGGGTGGATGAGTCCTTATGAAAATATCAGAAGCTGTTTCACAGCAATTCCTTCAGCTCTTATCCGGGTTTTCAAAAGATGGCCTGTCTGTGGGAGACAGGTTTACAGGCCGTATCCTCGCTATTACAGATGGCGTTTTGTTGATGCAGCTATCGGATGGAAGTCAGATTCATGCCCAGGTGAAATCCGGAGCAGAATATTCTTCCGGAGACTTACTCAAACTAGAGGCCGTTGCTGTGCAGGATGACAGGCTACTTGTCCGTGAAGTAACCCCGGAACAGGTACGTGCCGAAGCTTTGGATCCGGTCAAGCTGCTGAAAGGGATGAAGCTTCCGACAGATGACAGTCGGATCGAGATTGTGAAAGCGATGTTGGATATGGGCACCCGGCCGTCAGCGTTGATGGTTGAGAAGGCTGTAAGCCTTCTGGAAGCAAAGCAGATATCCCAGCCCGAACAGGCAGCATTTTTGGTGCTTAATGCAATGGAAGACAAAGAGGCCTATTTTCCACTGATCAGAGAACTGGATGCACAAAACTTTCATTTTCAGGAGAAATGGCAAAGTATCTTGGCTCAAGTCGCTAAATTGGACGACAATCTTGTTTTGGAAATTGCGGATCGGTTTGTCACCGATGAAATTCTTAAACAGCAGGATTTGGCTGCACTATCGAAACAAATCACTTCTCTTATAGAATCAGACGGCAATGAAAAACCCGTTTCAGAAAATACGATAAACGATACACTGAGGGCTGTTTTGGAGGAACTGATTGCTCTGGACACCAAGCACGGGGAACTGTTTTCTGCTAAGAATACTTACACCCTGAAGCACGAAACACCAGCATCGATCGCCAGAAGAAATTTCTCTGGAATGAAAAGACTTGATAAATCCGTTCAGGATGAAGTGGTAGAAGCCTTGCTTGATCTTTCATCCCGGGTGGTTCAGGAAAAAAACAACCGCCCTCTTTCATCAGACAGAGCGAAGGAGATCGTTTTACGCGCTGGTCGCGAGCTGTCACCCGGTATGACTGTAAAAACGTCCGAATCAGAGGTTCCAAAGATAGACCAGTGGATTGAAGATATTGAAAAGAAACTGCAGGTCATCAGTGAGACTGTGGCGAAATCCGGTAATTCATCGGGTGAAAGTATACAGTCCGGTATTCGTGAACTACAGACTGCAGTTCGGTTTTTCAACGATATTTCCTGCTATGAAACCTATGTACAAATTCCTCTGGTCGTGAAAGAAAAAACCACCCGTGGTGAGCTGTATATCATGAAAAGAAAGGGTCTTCGCAGGAAGCTGAATGCAGAGGATTTCACGTTGTTTCTTTCGCTTTCCACGATGAATCTGGGAACTATCGAGATCTTTATTCATGTGCGCAACAAAAATGTGATGATGCGCACCATGGTTGAGCATGAAAGGTTTCACGGGTTGTTGATGGACGAATACAAGTCTTTACATGAAGCGTTGAAGGTCAAGGGGTTTCGATTGTATGAACTGAAAGTCTCTCCCAGAGAAGAAGCACTGGATCTATTCAATGCTGAAAAAAAGGCCCGGGAGATCACCAAACCATACGGAAAAGTAGATGTAAAGATCTAAGCAGCCCTCCATGATTGAAGAGAATGGCACAGGAGTATGATGAAATGACAGAAAAGAAGATTAAAAAAGCGTCAGCGCTGTCATATAGCCCTGGTCAGGATAATGCTCCGAAAGTTATTGCGTCGGGGAAGGGTGTTATTGCCGAAAAGTTGCTTGAAGCAGCCGAACGTGAAAATGTACCGGTGGTTCAGGATGCTCATCTTGCTGAGACCCTGGATAAGCTAAAAATCGGAACAGAAATTCCAGAAGAGCTGTATGAAGTGTTGGCCGAAGTTTTATCTTTCGTTAGCCGGGTGGATGATGCGGCTGCAAAGAAGTTTGGACATTCATCCAAGCGTTCATAAAACGGGGGTAAGCGATAAGAATGGATCGGAAAGAGATTGGGAAGCTGGGTGAGAAAATGGCTTTGGAATATCTAACAGACAAAGGTTATACCATACTTGCCCGTAACTACAGAGTAGGCCGTCTAGGGGAAATTGATCTGATCGCTTCTTTTGAGGGGAGCCTTTCTTTTATTGAAGTGAAAACCCGAACAGGAAATGCCTTTGGTACCCCAGCCGAAGCGGTAACCTGGAAAAAGCAAATGACAATCCGACAGGTTGCGTCCTGTTTTTTAAAAGCCCACGGCGTAGTTGATATGCCTGTTCAATTTGACATAATTGAAGTCATGATGACAAAAGAAGGAAGTCTTATGAACCTGCAATATCTGGAAAAGGTATTTTAACCATTTGCAACAGCTGGAACAATTCAACCATAACCCTTCAATAAGCATTATATGAGGAGAGTGGCTGATGATCATCGTGGATGCGCATTGCGATACATTGACAAAAGCAGCGGATACGGGAACAAGCTTGTCAGTGAATTCCTTTCACTGGGACATAAACAGGACCAAAAGAAATGCTAGATTCATACAGGTACTGGCTGTTTTTCAGGACCCGGACAAGGTGAAGCCAACCTTTTCTCGTGCCATGGCCTATATCCGGGAAGCAGAAAGAGAAGAAGAACAGAACCCCAGTTTCAGGGTTTGCAGATCTTTTCCCGAGCTGGAGGACGGAATACGGAATAAACAGGTCTGCGGGTTGCTATCTCTTGAGGGCGGCGATTGTTTGGAAGGAAAACAGGAGAATCTTGAGGCTTTTTACAAAGCCGGTGTGAGATTAATCACGTTAACCTGGAATTATGCCAACCAATTAGGCACTGGTGTCGAGGCAGATCATAGCAGCGGGCTCACCTCTTTCGGGCGAGATACCGTGCGATGGATGCAGGATAACGGTATGCTTGTAGATATTTCCCACGCAGATGAAAAAACCTTTTGGGACTGCATGGAGATCAGCAAAAAACCGGTTATTGCTT
>JAAYKJ010000119.1 GCA_012522505.1 Clostridiaceae bacterium | reverse complement strand
GGAGATATTCTTGCTGTAACAGGAGAGCTTGGCAGCGGCAAAACAGCACTGGTGAAAGGGATCGCAAAAGGGCTGAAAATTGACGATCATATCACAAGCCCAACCTTTACATTGGTTCACAGTTATGAGAGCCCTTCAGTAACCCTTCATCATTTTGATGTTTACAGGGTATCGGAAGAGGAAGAGCTTTTTGAAATCGGCTTTGAAGAGTACCTGTATGGAGAAGATATTTGTGTGATAGAATGGGCGGATTTGGTTCGGCATTTACTTCCTCTTCATACGAAATGGATTCATCTTGAGCGAACACAAAACAGCGCAGATGAACGTAAAATCACGATAAAGGGGATGGAAGAGGTATGAATATCCTTGCACTGGACACATCGGGTGCAGCAGCGACTGCTGCTGTTGCACGGGACGGGTATTTAACCGGAGAGCTGACAATCCGTAATGGTAGGACACACTCCCAAAAAATAATTCCAATGGTGGAAGCATTATTGACGATGCTGGAGCTAAAGCCTGAAGATATCAATCTTTTAGCGGTAGCAAACGGCCCAGGTTCCTTTACTGGCCTTCGTATTGGTGTTGTAACCATGAAAGCCTTTTCCTACGCCTTGAATATTCCATTGGTAGAGGTTCCCACGTTAATGGCCCTGGCAGCTACACTTGGTGAGCAGGACGGAGTGATCTGTCCGATGATGGACGCCAGAAACCGACAGGTGTTTACAGGGATCTATAGAATCAAGGGTGACACAGTAACAGTACTTCATGAGGACTGCGGTATTACAATAGAAGAACTTGCGCAAACAATTAAAAAAATGCAAGTTCCGGTTCATTTCGTAGGGGATGCGGTACCATTATATGAAGGTTATCTGAAAGATCAGAATATTGATGTTTTTTTTGCTCCAGATGATGTGTTTACCCACAGGGCTGCTTCAGTAGCCAGGCTTGCTTGGTTTATGCAGAAGAAAGGTCTTGTCGCAGATGCTTTTTCCGCGGTGCCAAATTATCTGCGGAAATCTCAAGCCGAAAGAATGAAAGCCAAAGTGGTTGGAGAAAAAAGCAATGGACAAAGCTGAATGCAGGATTGTTGTGCGAGAAATGAGAGAAGAGGATGTAGAGGGGGTTCTCCTGGTTGAAAACCGTTCCTTTACAATCCCATGGTCCAGGAGGATGTTTCTGGATGAACTGAACAATCCACTCGCGCTCTATTTTGTTGCTACATACGATGCAACGGTTGTCGGCTATGCCGGTTTATGGATCATCGCAGACGAAGGACATATTACCAATATCGCCGTAGACCCCTCCTGGCGCAGGCAGCAGATTGCTACAGAGCTTATTCAGAAAATTACCAACATCGCAGCTGGAAACAAGCTAAGAAGCCTTACTCTTGAGGTTCGGGCGGGAAATACGCCCGCAATTTCTTTATACAAGGGTTTTGGTTTTCGGGTCGAAGGCAGAAGAAAAGCGTATTATAGGGACACGCAAGAGGATGCATTGGTGATGTGGTGTTATTTGGAGAATTTGCAAAGCCGGGGTTAAGTGCTGCGAGACACTACCAAAGATAGACTTTAACTTTTCATTTTACGGTCAGGAAAAATTTTAAAAAAAACCTTGCCATGAAAAAAAATTTATAGTATAATGATGAACGTTGTGACATGGCATACGATGAAATTGGAGATGGCCAGGCTCGATCTGGGGAACTTCAATGGAGAATGTCCGATTCAGAGAAACCGGGCGACAAGTCACTGTACATCTTGCGTGATCGCATATGTTCGCATATGCGTGAAGTATGTTTGTTACAGAGCCCAGGTTTAACAAACATTTTGTTGTTTGTTCGTCCTGGGTTTTTCATATGAACACTCGCGACACACCCGGCAGAGTGTACAGAAAAACTTGTTGCGTCATTACAAAATGTGCCGGATGGTACAAACAATAAAATGCTTTCACGCGTTGAGTTGCAGTGTTGGAAGCATGAGTGAGGAGGCTTATGTATGGCGAACAAACAAAAAATCCGTATTCGGCTGAAAGCTTTTGATCATCAAGTATTGGATCAATCCGCAGAGAGAATTGTGGATACGGCAAAAAGGACCGGGGCAAAGGTATCGGGGCCGGTACCACTACCGACCAGGAAAGAGATAATCACTATTCTGCGTGCGCCCCACAAATATAAGGATTCACGCGAACAGTTTGAAATGAGGACCCATAAAAGGTTGATTGATATTCTGGTTCCAACACCGAAAACGGTAGATGCTCTGATGAGAATGGATCTTCCGGCTGGCGTGGATATCGAAATCAAACTGTAAACTGAAACAATAATGTTATGTTCGGTGAAAGCCGAACCGATGACAGGAGGGAAAACAAAAAATGCAAAAATGCATGCTTGGCACAAAAATAGGGATGACACAAATATTCACAGACGAAGGCATTGCGATTCCAGTAACGGTTATCCAGGCCGGCCCAGTATCTGTTGTGCAGAAGAAGACGGTAGACACTGACGGATACAATGCCATTAAGGTAGGATATGTGGATGTCAAGGAAAAGAAACTGAACAAACCGACCAAGGGTCAATTTGAAAAGGCCGGCATCACCGCTAAAAAGACAATGAAGGAATTCAGGTTTGAAAATGTTGATGCTTATGAGGTTGGACAGGAAATTAAAGTTGAAGATATGTTCAAGGAAGGCGACAAGGTTGATATATCCGGTATTTCCAAGGGCAAAGGTTTTCAAGGTACCGTAAAACGTTATGGAACTGCCCGTGGTCCGATGTCACATGGTTCCAGTTACCACAGAGGCGTTGGCTCTTTGGGAGGAGCTTCCAGCCCAAGCCGTGTTTTCAAGGGTAAGAAACTTCCAGGGCATATGGGTGTGGATAAAGTAACCGTTCAAAACCTTGCAGTTGTCCGTGTTGATGCTGAAAGAGGCCTGTTGATTGTCAGGGGTTCAATTCCCGGTCCTAAAGGCGGCCTTATTGTCATCAAAGATACTGTGAAGGCGTAAAGCATTAACTTTATGGAAGGAGGACCTGAAATGCCAAAAGTGGATGTATTCAATATGAAAGGCGAAGTCGTTGGGCAAATGGATCTCAGCGATGATATATTCGGCGTAAAGGTAAATGAAGCGGCCATGCATAGTGCAGTGGTCAATCAATTGGCAAATAAGCGCCAGGGAACCCAATCCGCCCTAACAATCAGTGAAGTCAGGGGCGGCGGGAGAAAACCTTGGAGGCAGAAGGGAACTGGTCGTGCCCGTCAAGGAAGCATTCGCTCTGTACAATGGACGGGGGGCGGAATTGCTTTTGCTCCGAAACCGAGAAGCTATAACTACACAATTCCCAAAAAGATGAGACGCGTTGCTTTGAGAAGTGCATTGTCAAGCAAGGTCTTGGAAAACAACATCATCGTACTTGAGGATATAACTCTGATCGATATCAAGACGAAAGAGTTCGTAAAGCTTTTAAATAACCTGAATGTAGATACCTCAGCACTGGTTGTACTCCCAATCGTTGATGAAAAGGTTGTTAAATCTGCAAGAAACATTCCGCAGATCAAGACAGCTCTTGTGAATACAATCAATACATTGGACATCCTCAAGCACAAAAAATTCATTGTCACCAAAGAGGCGGTTGCCAAGATCGAGGAGGTGTATGCGTAATGCGTTTTGCAGAAGATATCATCATTCGTCCGTTTATTACAGAAAAAAGCAATGACGATCTTGCAGAAGGTAAATACACTTTTATTGTGGAGTACGGTGCCACAAAAACAGCCATCAAAAACGCTGTAGAAAAGCTCTTCAATGTCAAGGTACTCAATGTGAATACCATAAATTACGAAGGTAAAGAGAAGAGAATGGGCGTACATCTTGGGAAAACGGCAAAATGGAAAAAAGCCATCGTTAAGATCGACACAGATCCGCAGCCTGTTAGTTACCTCGACAAGAATGGAAAACTCGTAACCACCAGTAAGAAATACAAAACCGAAATACAGGAATTTGGTGGAATGCAATAAACTGTACGTTTCGGCATCAGTCGAATATACAATACCGTTTTGCTGGTAACAGAATGCATATGGCATTCGGTAAGCAACGGGATGAAACCAATACAGCCTGAAATTATGGCCATCTGGAAATAAACAGTTTGGATATCCCAGGCAGAAGGCTGCACAGCAGGTTCTCCGGTCGAATAGGCTCAACAGTCGGCCTGCTAACGGAGGAACTGAATTGATGTAAAGGAGTGAACGTCATGCCATTAAAAAAATACAGACCAACTTCTCCTGCAAGAAGACAGATGACTGTGTCCACCTTTGAAGAAATCACTAAAAAAGAGCCCGAAAAAACACTTTTGGCTCCGATAAAAAGGTCTGGTGGGAGAAATTCGTACGGAAGAATAACTGTAAGGTACCGCGGCGGCGGAGCAAAGCAGCAATACAGAATTATCGATTTCAAACGAGATAAAGATAATATTCCCGCAAAGGTTGCGGCTATTGAATATGATCCGAACCGTTCTGCAAATATTGCCCTTTTGCATTATGTAGACGGCGAAAAACGTTATATCCTGGCTCCCCTTGGTTTAAAGGTCGGAGATACGGTTGTTTCAGGGGCAAAAGCCGATATTCGTGTGGGAAATGCAATTCCCCTGGCGAATATTCCGGTAGGTTCTGTGATACACAACATTGAATTGAAGCCCGGTAAAGGCGGCCAACTGGTACGGTCAGCCGGAAACATGGCTCAGTTGATGGCCCGCGAAGGCAAATACGCCCAAATCAGGCTTCCGTCTGGTGAAGTCCGCACGGTGGGTATCAATTGCAAGGCAACCCTCGGCCAGGTGGGAAACATTGAACATGAGAATATTACTATCGGTAAGGCCGGTAGGAAACGCTGGATGGGTCGCAGACCCCGTGTTCGCGGTGTTGTTATGAACCCGAGTGACCACCCTCACGGCGGCGGAGAAGGAAAATCTCCCATTGGTATGCCCAGCCCTGTAACACCTTGGGGTAAACCCACTTTAGGGTACAAGACAAGGAAGAAGAATAAACAGAGCGACAAGTTTATCGTTAAGAAACGTAATGAGAAGTAGGAAGCCGGGAGGAGGTTAGTTCTGTGGGTAGATCAGTAAAAAAAGGACCTTATGTCAATGAAAAGTTACTGAAAAAAATAAACGAAATGAACGAAAAAGGCGAGAAGAAAGTGCTGAAAACCTGGTCTAGAGATTCCACCATATTCCCCCAAATGGTCGGGCACACCATTGCTGTGCATGATGGCAGAAAACATGTACCTGTTTATCTGTCAGAGGATATGGTAGGCCATAAGCTGGGTGAGTTCGCTCCAACCCGCACCTATAGAGGCCACGGCAAGGGCGAAAAGAGCAGCAGGGTTAAGAAATAATCAAAATGATTTGTCTTGCTGAAGCTACAGGCTTGGCATCGTAACGTTTAAGGCTTTATTAGGGTTTCACAAGGCATATTCAGTTGTAAAAATGGAATGCATCATAAGGGAATTAGCAGGATAAGTCTCCGAAACGAGGTTTCGGGCGCTAAAAACCCGGAAGGAGGAATAGACGTGGGCAGAAAGGTTATGTCCAAGGACGAACTTCTGGAGAAGAAGGACGAACTCATACCCCAATACCAAAAAGAGCAGAGAAAATCCAAGAAACTTCCTGTTCTTACGAAAAAGGAGAAGAAGATTCTCGGAATTGGTAAAGACGAGGGGCGGGCCACAGTGAAGCATGCCAGGGTCTCATCCAGAAAAGCCAAGTTGGTGATTGACCTGATTCGGAACAAAGATATTGATGAGGCATATGCAATATTGAAATATACACCGAGAAACGCAGCCGAGATTCTGGAGAAGATGCTGAAATCTGCAGAAGCAAATGCAGTGAATAATAACGGACTGGATCGCAATAATCTGTATGTGGCAGAATGTTATGCTACTCAGGGACCTACGCTGAAAAGAATATCACCAAGGGCACAGGGGCGTGCGTTCAGAATCCGTAAAAGAACAAGCCATCTGACATTGGTATTAAAGGAAAAGGCGTAAGAATTAAGGAGGTTTTCGAATGGGCCAGAAAGTGAATCCGCACGGACTGAGGATCGGAATCATTAAAGACTGGGACACCAAATGGTATGCGGGGAGTAAAGATTTTGGCGCTCTTTTGGTTGAAGACTTCAAGATCAGAGAGTTTATTAAGAAGAAACTGTATATTGCCGGTATCGCCAGGATTGAAATCGAACGCGCCGCCAATAAAATCAAGTTGAATCTTCATACTTCAAAACCTGGTCTTGTCATCGGGAAGGGCGGTTCAGGCATTGATCAACTCCGCAAGGAAGTTGAAAAGTTAACCGGAAAGAATGTTTTGGTGAATATCACCGAGATCAAATCACCGGAAACAAATGCGCAGCTTGTGGCAGAAAACATTGCCGGCCAGCTGGAAAGAAGAATTTCATTCCGCCGTGCAATGAAACAGGCAATGACAAGAGCCATGAAGTTTAACGCAAAAGGGATTAAAACATCTGTATCAGGTCGGGTAGGCGGTGCTGAAATCGCCAGAACAGAGCATTATCATGAAGGGACAATACCTCTTCAGACATTGCGTGCCGATATCGATTACGGTTTTGCTGAAGCCAATACAACCTACGGTAAAATTGGTGTTAAGGTTTGGATATATAAGGGTGAAGTACTTCCCGTTAAGAAAGATAAAACGGAAGGGGGAGGCAAATAATGTTAATGCCCAAAAGAGTTAAATACAGACGTGTGCATCGAGGCAGAATGAAGGGTAAGGCAACACGCGGCAACGTGGTAGCCTATGGTGAATATGGGCTTCAGGCCACAGAGCCGGGGTGGATTACCAGCAACCAAATCGAAGCTGCCCGTGTTGCAATGACCCGTTTTGTCAGAAGAGGCGGTAAGGTCTGGATCAAAATATTCCCAGATAAGCCTATTTCTAAGAAGCCTGCTGAAACGCGTATGGGTAGCGGTAAAGGAGCCCCGGAATACTGGGTGGCTGTTGTTAAACCGGGACGTGTCCTGTTTGAAATGGCCGGAGTAAACGAAGAGACAGCTAGAGAAGCGTTACGTTTGGCTGCTCACAAGTTGCCAGTCAAGTGCAAGGTTGTTGCACGGGAAGAGGTAGGTGGAGCAAATGAAGACGAGTGAACTGAGAGAAAAGAATATGACTGAACTGACGCAGGAATTACAGGAACTGAAAAGCGAGCTTTTTAAACTGCGTTTCCAGCATGCGACAAATCAGTTGGACAATCCGATAAAACTGAAAAACGTGAAAAGAAACATCGCCCGCGTAAAAACGGTCATACGGGAGATGGAACTTGGAATTAAGCGGTAGGAGCCGAAAGGAGGTTTGTTCGACATGGCTGAGAGAAATTTAAGGAAGACCCGTGTTGGTAAAGTTGTCAGCGATAAGATGGATAAAACCATTGTTGTGGCTGTAGAGGATAATGTAAAGCATCCACTGTATAAGAAAATTATTAAAAGAACCTTCAAGCTAAAGGCTCATGATGAAGAAAATGCCTGCAAGGTTGGGGACAAGGTTCGCGTGATGGAAACCAGACCATTATCGAAGGATAAGCGGTGGCGTTTGGTTGAAATTATTGAAAAGGCAAAATAAAGCTCCTAATTATATATGGCACGAAAAGAAACGAAAGAGTACCTGCGCACTACAGGCAAAAGAAGAAACATCGGCAGGGCTCACAATTATTGATTGAAGGAGGTGCCGGAAATGATTCAGATGCAGTCAGTGCTGAAGTCCGCAGACAATACCGGTGCAAAAGAATTAATGTGCATCAAGGTACTTGGCGGCTCCAAGAGAAAATATGCCAATATTGGTGATACTATTGTTTGTTCGGTGAAAAATGCTGCACCCGGCGGTGTGGTTAAGAAGGGCGAGGTTGTCAGGGCCGTTATCGTTCGCTCTGTAAAGGGATTACGCCGGACGGACGGGTCTTACATCCGGTTTGATGAAAACGCTGCAGTCATTCTTAAAGACGATGGAAACCCCAGAGGTACCCGTATTTTTGGCCCTGTTGCTAGAGAATTAAGGGAAAAAAATTATATGAAAATCATATCTCTCGCACCAGAAGTACTGTAGAGAGGAGGCACTCGAATGAAGAACAAGGTTCACGTAAAAAAAGGTGATAACGTAATTGTACTCAACGGAAAGAACAGAGGCAAAAAAGGTAAGGTTCTCGGCGTGTTACCAGCAAAACGGATGGTTGTGGTAGAGGGGATCAATATTGTAACAAAGCATGTGAAACCTAAAAACCAAATGCAGCAAGGTGGCCTTATACGCCAAGAGTTACCGATTTATGCCGATAAGGTTATGCTTGTATGCAACAAGTGCGATTCGCCGACAAAGGTCGGAAAGAAGTTCCTTGAAGACGGTTCAAAAGCGAGAGTTTGCAAAAAGTGCGGAGAAGTAATAGATATAATTAGCGAAACCAAGGATTAGGATGAAGGGAGGTTAACCGGCAATGCCTAGAATGATGGATAAATACAACAATGAAGTTGCTCCGGCATTAAAGGATAAATTTCAGTACACCACCCCCATGCAGCTGCCAAAGCTCGTCAAGGTTGTTGTTAATATGGGTGTCGGTGACGTAAAGGAAAATGCCAAGGCTTTGGAGGCCGCAGTCAATGAATTGGCGACCATATCCGGACAAAAACCGGTGGTTACCAAGGCCAAGAAATCTGTCGCCAATTTCAAATTGCGCGAAGGCATGAATATCGGCTGCAAGGTCACCTTGCGTGGTGTAAGGATGTATGAATTTGTGGATAAACTGTTTAACGTAGCACTTCCGAGAGTACGGGACTTCAGAGGGATTAATTCCAATTCCTTTGACGGGCGCGGGAACTTCTCCATGGGTGTGAAGGAACAGCTGATATTCCCTGAAATTGATATCGATAAGGTAGAAAAGGTGCGTGGCATGGATATCTCATTTGTCACCACCGCCAAAACCGACGAAGAAGCGAAAGAACTGTTGGCACTCCTCGGATTGCCGTTCAGCCGCTAAGGGAGGTATAGAGCTTGGCAAAAAAATCAATGATTCATAAGCAGAAACTAAAGCCAAAATTTTCAACCCGTTATTACAACCGGTGTAAGATATGCGGAAGGCCTCATGCGTATATGAGAAAATTCGCCGTCTGCCGTTTGTGTTTCAGGGAATTGGCTTACAAGGGCCAGATACCCGGTGTTAAAAAAGCCAGTTGGTAACAGTCCCGAAAGGAGGTCGTAACCATGCATGCAACCGACGTAATTGCGGATATGCTGACAAGAATAAGAAATGCGGCGTCATCAAGGCATGATACTGTAGACGTTCCCGCATCCAATCTGAAAAGAAAAATAGCTGAAATTCTTTTAGAAGAAGGGTATATTAAAAGTTTTTCTGAAATAAACGACAAGAAGCAGGGTGTCATTCGCATTACGCTGAAATACACCGAAGGAAAGCGCGGAGTCATTTCAGGAATTAAAAGGATTTCCAAGCCTGGCCTTAGGGTATACGCGAGAAAAGATGAACTCCCAAAGGTATTGGGCGGACTGGGAATTGCAATTGTTTCAACATCAAAAGGCGTTATGACAGACAGAGCAGCCAGAAAAGAAGGCGTTGGCGGAGAAGTTCTCGCTTTCGTATGGTAGTCACTGGTTACTGCAAATGGGCAGTAGCCAATGTTCTGAAAAGGATGGCGCGAAGGTGTCCATCTTCAATATAAGGGCGGAGGTGCAACAAATATGTCCCGTATAGGAAAACTGCCGGTGGAAATACCCGCCGGAGTGGATGTAAAATTGAACGGCAGTGAAGTTACCGTTAAAGGTCCGAAAGGAACACTCACTCAAATCTTTCACCCAGATATGGTGATTGAAAAGGAAGGTAACGAAATTCATATAAAAAGACCTTCCGAATTGAAAAAGCATAAGGCTCTTCATGGCCTCACCCGTTCCCTTCTGAATAACATGGTAATCGGTGTGACAGAAGGTTTTTCCAAGGCTCTTGAAATCAATGGTGTTGGTTACAGGGCACAGAAACAGGGTAATAAGCTTATTCTTACGCTTGGTTTCTCTCATCCGGTTGAAATGGAAGAGCCTGATGGCATAACCATTGATGTTCCAGCACAAAACCAGATTGTTGTCAGAGGAATTGACAAACAGGCGGTCGGTGAAGTTGCTGCGAAGATCCGCGAAAAGAGGCCTCCAGAGCCCTATAAGGGTAAGGGAGTCAAGTATGCCAATGAGGTTATCCTGAGAAAAGAAGGGAAAACAGGAGTTAAGAAGTAGTAGAAAGGAGTGAGTGCTTCATGATAAAGTTACAAGACAAAAATAAAATTCGGCTTAGAAAACATGCCCGTGTTCGCAAAAAGATTTCGGGCACTGCTGAAAGGCCAAGACTGTGTGTTTTCAGAAGTGCGAAGCACATCTACGCACAGGTTATAGACGATGCAACCGGTAAAACACTAACCGCTGCTTCCACACTGGATGAGGCGGTAAAGGGGAAGCTTTCATACACAGGCAACAAGGGTGCAGCGCATGAAGTAGGAAAATTGATTGGTACGAAGGCCATTGAACAGGGAATAAAACAGGTTGTTTTTGACAGAGGCGGATACCTCTATCACGGAAGAGTTAAGGAACTGGCGGATGGTGCAAGAGAAGCCGGTCTGGAATTCTAATAGTTGGAACAAAGGAGGGGAGTCACTTGCTGAAAATTGATGCCAGCACATTGGACCTGAAAGAAAAGGTTGTAAATATCGGGCGTGTTACAAAGGTTGTTAAAGGTGGTCGTAATTTCCGTTTTAGCGCTCTGGTTGTTATCGGAGACGAAAATGGTTATGTCGGCGTTGGATCCGGAAAAGCAGCCGAAATACCCGACGCTATCCGTAAAGGGATAGAAGATGCGAAAAAGAACTTGATGCGCGTGCCACTCGTGGGTACTACAATTCCACATGAAGCGCTTGGTGTATACGGTGCGGGGCAGGTTTTGCTTAAACCTGCGGAAGAAGGATCCGGTGTTATTGCCGGAGGTCCCGTGCGTGCCGTACTGGAACTGGCGGGAGTCCGTGATATCCGTACAAAGTCATTAGGCTCCAGTAATCCCACCAACATGGTCCGCGCTACCATTGACGGTTTAAACCAATTGCACACGGCAGAAGAATATGCCAGGTTAAGAGGGAAGTCAGTGGAAGAAATCTTGGGATAGGAGGCTTTTTCCATGGGGAATTTGAAGATAACTCTGAAAAAGAGTACGATTAAATCGAAAAAAGAGCAAAAAGCTACTGTTGAGGCTCTCGGCCTTCGTAAGATCGGTAGCTCAGTTACACAAAAGGATAATCCACAGATCCGCGGAATGATCAAGAAAGTTGAACATCTGCTCCAGGTGGAAGAAATATAGGGGAGGTGAAGAACCCATGAATCTGTCTGAATTAAGACCAGGTGCTCCGAAAAAGAAAGCTGTCAGAAAAGGTAGAGGGCCTGGATCCGGAAATGGAAAAACAGCGGGAAGAGGACACAAGGGACAGAATGCACGTTCAGGAGGCGGTGTTAGAATTGGCTATGAAGGCGGGCAGATGCCTCTTTACAGAAGACTTCCCAAAAGAGGCTTCAACAACATTTTTGGAAAGACCTACACCGAAGTGAAGCTGTCCACGCTGGATAAATTTGAGAGCGGAACAGTAGTCAATGCTGAACTTCTTTTAAGCAAGGGAATTATTAAAAAAGTAAATGACGGGATTGTCATACTGGGGTCGGGAGAACTCACCAGGAACCTCACCGTGCAGGCCGCCAGGTTTACTAAGTCAGCTAAAGAGAAGATTGAAGCTGCGGGAGGAAAGGTAGAGGTGGTATAGTATGGATAACAGCATGGTCGCATCAATTAGAAACGCATGGAAAATTCCGGAACTTCGAAAGAAGATCCTGATGACAGTGTTGATGCTGTTGATTTTCCGTTTTGGCACACATATTCCGGTACCGGGGTTAAGTAGTGCCGCGCTTACAGAACTGGCTTCAGGAGGCAGTTCCCTGTTTGGGTTCTTTAATATTATCTCTGGTGGAGCCTTTCAAAATGCGAGTATTTTTGCCATGTCCATCGGTCCATATATTACAGCCTCCATTATTATTCAATTACTGACAATCGCAATCCCTAAACTGGAGCAACTGTCCAAAGAGGGTGAGCAGGGTAGAAAAATCATGGCTCAGTGGACTCGCTATGGAACCGTTATTCTTGGGTTTGTGCAGGCCACCGCGCTTTACTTTGGTATTCGGCAGGCGGTTACGACTAGAGATTTCTGGTCCTACCTGACCATTACAATGACATTCACCGCAGGAACTGCATTTTTGATGTGGTTAGGTGAACAGATCAACGAGTATGGTATCGGAAACGGAATCTCCCTGTTGATCTTTGCAGGAATTATCAGCCGTGCTCCCGATGGTCTGTTGACGTTGATTGGATATCAGCAGGCAAAGGTTTTCGGCGAGGGCATTATCTCATATATTGTCATGGCCTTAATCCTTCTGGTTTTGGTTGCGATGATTGCATTGGTTGTGTTTGTACAGGAAGCGGAAAGAAGGATTCCTGTTCAGTATGCCAAGCGGGTAGTTGGCCGGAAGATGTACGGAGGCCAAAGCACACACATTCCGATTAAGGTGAATGTAGCCGGTGTTATGCCGATCATCTTCGCTATGTCCCTGATGACGTTCCCGCCGACGATCATCAACCTGATCTGGGGTGCCAGGGAAACCGGACCGTTTCTGACCTATCTGAAAACAATCAATGAAAAACCATGGTTTACCGTTGCTTATGCGCTGTTGGTCATGTTCTTCACATTCTTCTACACCATGATTGCGTTTAACCCGGTAGAGTTGGCCAACAACATCAAGAAGAACGGTGGTTTTGTTCCAGGAATCCGTCCTGGAAAGCCTACAGCAGATTATATTACGAAGGTTCTGAATCGAGTTACCTGGTTCGGGGCACTATTTCTGGCATTGATCACAGTCCTGCCGAGTTTATTGCAGACCTTTACAAAAATTGGGAATGTATGGTTCGGAGGAACATCACTGTTGATCATGGTCAGTGTAGCGTTGGAAACTGTGAAACAGATCGAATCCCAGATGCTCATGCGGCATTATAAGGGGTTCCTGGATTAACTTTAAGTGAGAAGTGAGATGTAACAAGTGAACAATTCACAGCCAACATCTCACAACTCACACCGAAAAGCAGGTGTGTATAAAAATGAGGCTTATTTTGTTGGGTGCTCCAGGAGCAGGAAAAGGTACACAGGCGGTTAATCTGTCAAAAGAGCTGCATATTCCCCATATTTCCACAGGAGATATTTTCAGGGCGAATATTCGTGAGGGAACCGAATTGGGGCTAAAGGCCAAAACCTATATCGACGCAGGGAAACTTGTGCCGGACACGCTAACGATGAGCATTGTTGAAGACAGGTTACAGAAGGACGATTGCAGGAATGGCTTTCTGTTCGATGGCTTTCCAAGAACAATCCCACAAGCTGAAAGCCTTGAGGATGTGCTGGCAGGCATGAATATGGAGCTTGATGCGGTCATCAGCCTTGATGTACCGAATGAAGTGATTGTACGCAGAATGGCAGGCCGCAGAGTCTGTAAAAATTGTGGCAGGAACTACCACATTGTTACGATTCCTCCCAAGCAGGAAGGAATTTGTGACAAATGCGGTGGACCTTTAATCATCCGTGATGATGACAGGGAAGAAACCGTTTTGGAACGCCTGAAAACATATACGAAAAAAACAGAACCGCTTATAGGTTTTTATGAAAAAAGGAATCTACTGCTCCACTTTGACGGCACAAAGGACATCTTGGAGACTACAAGGGAAATAATGGATTGTATTAAAGGGCAGTGTGCGAAGGGAGTATGAATTGATTACTGTAAAGTCAACGCGCGAACTGGATATCATGCGCCAGGCTGGCAGAATTGTCATGTTGGCTCACAACAGGATCAGGGAACTGATTGCACCGGGGGTTACAACGAAGGAGCTTGACAGAGCAGCAGAGGAAGTTATTCGAAAAGCAGGTGGGATTCCTTCTTTTAAAGGTGTACCGTGTCCTTATGGAGGGTTTGATTTCCCGGCTAGTATCTGTGCCTCGGTGAACCAGGAAGTCATTCACGGGATCCCTAATGACAAGCCACTTAAAGAGGGTGACATCATCAGTGTGGATATCGGAGCAATTTTTGAAGGATTCCATGGTGATGCTGCCAGAACCTTCGAGGTTGGGCAAGTATCTGCGGAAGCACACAGGCTTGTAACCGTTACCCGCGACAGCTTTTACAAAGGGCTGGAAATGGTTCGGGAAGGTATGCGTATCCAGGATATTTCAAGAGCTATTCAACAATATGTTGAACAAAATGGATTTTCCATCGTCAGGGATTTTGTTGGTCACGGGATTGGAACTGAAATGCATGAACCTCCGCAGATTCCGAATTATGTAAGCAGAGAAAGAGGACCAAGGCTTCGAAGGGGCATGACCCTTGCGATAGAGCCGATGGTAAACCAAGGGGATTGGCAAGTGAAGCTTCTAAAAGACAAATGGACCGTTGTTACAAAAGACGGTAAACTGTCAGCGCATTATGAAAATACAGTTGCCGTAACCGGGAATGATCCGGAAATACTCACGAAACTCTAGAATTTTTGGCTGATAACTTGAAAACAGGATGAACTTCCTATAGAATAAAAGAGTTAGGCTAAAAAAAGGATGGTAAGGATGAATGGCTTGAATCCTGTAATTGGCAGGGTTGTGTATTCGAAAGCTGGAAGAGATAAAGGAAAACTGCTTATTGTAATTGATGTTTTGAATGAAGATTTTGTTTTGGTTGCGGATGGTGGTTTACGTCCGGTGGAAAGGCCAAAGAAGAAAAGAATTAAGCATCTGAAGTATACCGATTTAACAGCTGAAGCCGTTGTGGAAAAACTTAATGGCGGCAAGAAACTGCTAAATCAGGATTTAAAGGATGCCATCAGGGAACTACAGGAGTTGCTCTAAAGTTAAGGAGGGTTTCAGTTTGTCAAAAGAAGGTGTCATTGAGGTTGAAGGTAAGGTGCTTGAAGCGATGCCGAATGCAATGTTCAAGGTTGAACTGGAAAACGGGCACAAAATTCTGGCACATATCTCCGGAAAACTGAGAATGCATTATATCAGGATTTTACCTGGGGATAAGGTTACGGTGGAAATGTCACCATACGACCTCACCAGGGGCAGAATAACCTGGCGGGGAAAATAAAACCGTCTTGATTATAGGATTTGTGATAAATAAAAACAGATGGCTTATTATGCCACTGCTCTTTATTTGATAGAACAAAACAGGTACCAGACGCAGAAGAACAGGAGGGTCGAAGATGAAAGTAAAACCTTCAGTGAAGAAGATATGCGAAAAATGTAAAATAATCCGTAGAAAAGGTAGAGTTATGGTTATTTGCGAAACCCCGAAACACAAGCAACGTCAGGGCTAGCGACAGGAATGGTTTCGGGAGTCCCGAAACCTGAAGAAAATAAAGATTCTAACGGCGCGGCTGAAACAAAATTATTTGTTGCCAGAGGAATCTTTGATTATATAAGATAAGGCGATTACGGAATAAGAATATCAAACAGGCCTGCGACGGTAAACGCGCAGGGAACGATATGGCGGATGGCCTTTTGGGCTGCCGCTGAGTATATGATTACTTTCGGAGGTGTAAGATATTGGCTCGTATTGCAGGTGTGGATCTGCCAAGAGAAAAAAGAGTTGAGATAGGGCTAACCTATATTTTTGGAATAGGCAGAACCCGTTCAAAAGAAATATTGGGAAAAACCAGCGTGAATCCGGATACCCGTATCCGTGATCTGACCGATGATGAAATCAGCAAATTAAGGGATGTCATCGAAAAAGAATATATTGTAGAAGGGGACCTCAGAAGAGATATTGCTCTGAACATCAAGCGATTGATGGAGATAGGCTGCTATCGTGGCCGACGTCATAGAATGGGGCTGCCTGTACGTGGTCAGAGAACAAAAACCAACGCAAGAACCAGGAAGGGTCCGAAGAAGACCGTAGCCAACAAGAAGAAATAACAGGAGGTTGGGTTTTAATGGCGGCTAAAGTTGTTAGAAGAAGAGGAAAGAAGAAGGAAAAAAAGAATATTGAGCGCGGATGTGCCCATATTCATTCATCCTTTAACAATACGATTGTAACCATCACCGATGTTCAGGGGAATGCGGTATCATGGGCAAGTTCGGGCGGCCTCGGTTTCAGAGGATCGAAAAAGAGTACCCCGTTTGCCTCTCAGCAGGCAGCCGAAACAGCGGCAAAAGCAGCGATGGAACATGGAATGAAAACCGTTTCGGTATTTGTTAAAGGGCCAGGTTCAGGACGTGAAGCTGCGATCCGTGCACTTCAGGCTGCAGGTCTTGAAGTTAACCTGATAAAGGATGTTACCCCGATTCCGCACAATGGGTGCAGACCCCCGAAAAGAAGAAGGGTATAATTAAGGTTTGCGGTGACGCAGAATGGCTTCTGCAACCCCGTTATATTTCCAAGCTTATTCCTGTATGGATAGAATATGCAAAAATTGGAAATCATCTATATGAACAGAGAGCCCTGTTTTGTAGTTTATGGCACCCATAACCGGTGTGCATGATCATCATATCAGGGGTATGAAAATGAAAGGTTACATTAATCGGAGGTGTAAAGACAAATGGCAAGATATACGGGTGCATCTTGTAAACTGTGCCGGCGGGAAGGCCAGAAGCTTTTCCTGAAAGGCCAAAGGTGCTATACCAATAAATGCGCAATAGATAGAAGACCATATGCGCCAGGCATGCACGGACAGCAGCGCAAAAAAATATCTGAGTATGGTATTCAGCTTCGTGAGAAGCAGAAAGCAAAACGTTTTTACGGAGTATTGGAAAGCCAGTTCAGAAGATACTATGAAATGGCAATACGCAAAAAAGGGGTTACTGGTGAAATCCTGTAACAGCTTCTTGAAAGCCGTCTGGACAATGTTGTGCACAGAATGGGATTTGGTACCTCAAGGGATGAATCGCGGCAATTGGTTACGCATGGACACTTTTTTGTAAATGGAAGACGTGTCACCATTCCTTCCTATCTGGTAAAGCCAGGCGATGAAATTCGGGTTGCCGAAAGCAGTAGAAAATCTCCCCGCTTTGCGGATATTTTGGACATAACAGGCAGTAAGGTTGTGCCAAAATGGTTGGAGGTTGATCAGGAAAACCTGACGGGAAAGGTGCTTACACTGCCTGACAGAGAAGATGTAGATCTACCAATACAGGAGCACCTTATCGTAGAATTGTACTCCAAGTAAAAACCGGTTTGATAGCAGGGAGGGTCTTTGAATGATAGAAATTGAAAAGCCAAGAATTGAATGTGTTGAAATGGCCGAAGACTACAGCTATGGAAGGTTTGTTGTTGAACCACTTGAAAGAGGATACGGAATCACCTTAGGAAACTCCCTCAGGCGAATTCTTTTATCATCTCTTCCGGGGGCTTCAGTTGTTTCCATAAAAATAGACGGAGTGTTGCATGAATTTTCAACCATTCCCGGAGTCGTGGAAGATGTAACCGAAATGATTCTCAACATCAAGGATTTGGCGTTAAAAGTTCATTCCGAGGGGCAAAAGGTTATATACATTGACTACGAAGGTGATGGCGAAATAAAAGCAGGAGATATAAAGACAGATGCAGATGTTGAGGTTTTAAACCCCGAACTGCATATTGCGACTCTTAGCGGAAACAATCGGCTCTACATGGAATTGATGGTCGACACTGGTCGTGGGTATGTTCCGGCTGAAAAAAACAAACAACCCAATCAACCTATTGGCATCATTCCAATAGATTCCATCAATACGCCGGTAAAAAAAGTCAACTATACGGTTGAAAACACCCGTGTAGGACAGGTGACCGACTTTGACAAGCTTACCATAGAGGTCTGGACTAATGGGAGCATCCAACCCGATGAAGCCATCAGCCTCGGCGCAAAAATTTTAAGTGAGCACCTGAATTTATTCATCAATCTGACCGATCACGCCAAAGATGCTGAGATCATGGTGGAAAAGGAAGAAACAAAGAAAGAAAAGGTTCTTGAGATGACCATCGAAGAACTGGATCTTTCGGTGCGTTCATACAACTGTTTGAAGCGCGCTGGGATTAACACAGTTGAAGATCTGATTAGCAAGACGGAAGAGGACATGATGAAGGTAAGAAACCTCGGGCGTAAATCTCTGGAAGAAGTCGTGCAAAAACTGGATGTCCTTGGATTGGCTCTGGCTCCGTCTGAAGAAGCATAAAACTAAATTCATAGGGAGGGAAACAAAAATGCCATGGCAAAGAAAACTAGGAAGGACGACTGACCAAAGGAAAGCCATCCTGAGAAGTCTGGTAACTTCACTGATACAATATGGAAAAATTGAAACAACCGCGACCAGGGCGAAGGAAGTACAACCCATTGCCGACAGATTGATTTCTCTGGCTGTAAAGGAATGCGATAACTTTACGACAAAGCAGGTAAAGATCAGCAAGGCCGTCCTGGACAGCAAAGGGAAAAAGATGACACAATCTAAGAAATCCAAAAACGGAAACAGCTATGATGTTGTTGAACGTGAGGAAAAAACTGAAATGAAACCGGTTGACAGCCCCACACGGTTACATGCCAGAAGACAGATGATATCCTGGCTTTACAGAGTAAAGGATGAGGATGGAAACAATGTGAATCTGGCAAACAAACTGATGGATGAGATAGGTCCAAGGTTTAAAGAAAAGAACAGGTTTTCGGGCTTCACCAGAATTTACAAAATCGGCCCCAGAAAAGGGGATGCAGCCGAAATGGTTATACTGGAACTGGTTAAAGAATAAATTCTTGATGGGGAGAGCGAAGAGATTCGTTCTCCTTTATTTCATTCGGGCAAAAGGTTATTGGAAACTGATGATAGAGAAATGCAGTTTCATCATCCATGCCCAGCAACTCATTTTACGAACTTGACACTCGAATTTGGAGATGTAGCATGAAAGCAATTGTCGTAGAAGACTTGAAATATGAATACAGTCCCCGTGGAAATGCTTCCCCGGTGGCAGCATTGAATGACGTCTCCTTTTCGATTGAAAAAGGAGAATTCGTTGCGATTGTCGGAAGGAATGGTTCAGGGAAATCAACGCTGGCCAGGCATCTGAATGGCTTATTGCTTCCTTCCCGGGGGACAGTCTGCATTCATGGACAATATACCAACGCGGATGATTTGATATGGAACATTCGCACCACGCTTGGAATGGTATTCCAAAATCCGGATAATCAGCTGGTGGCTACAACTGTGGAAGAGGATGTTGCATTCGGGCCTGAAAATCTGGGAGTCGAACCTGCAGAAATCCGTGAACGGGTTATACAAGCCCTACAGAAAGTCAATATGGAGGAGCATCTGGAACATCCTCCCCATATGCTGTCTGGCGGTCAAAAGCAGAAGATTGCAATAGCTGGTGTTTTGGCGATGAAACCAAAATGCATCGTATTGGATGAGGCTACTTCCATGCTCGACCCTCAGGGACGTGAAGATGTTATGGCCATATTGAGGAAACTGAACCAGGAAGAGAAAATAACCATCGTTTTGATTACACACCATATGAATGAAGCTGCACAGGCGCACCGGATTATCGTAATGGATAATGGGAAGATCGTTCTTGAAGGAACACCCAGCCAGGTCTTCATGGAAGAGCAAATATTACGCCAGGCTGGATTGGATATCCCACAGGTTTCTGCACTCTATCTGGAGGCGTCAAAAGCAGGTCTCGTGGAAGAAGGACGTATGCCTGTTACCATGGAGGAAGCCGAGAATATTTTTAAAAGGAAATTCTTTACCTGGAAAGGCAGAAACGATGCGGATAGACCTGGAGAAGTAAGGGCAAACAACCAGGAAATAATCAGTATTGAAAATCTCTCATATGTGTATATGCCAAACACTCCATATGAACGTCAGGCATTGAAGGAGGTTTCCCTGAAGGTATATCAAGGTGAGTTTTTGGGGATCATCGGCCATACCGGCTCTGGGAAATCCACGTTGATACAACACTTCAATGGTCTTTTGACTGCCTCGGAGGGTAATATCAAGGTTGCCGGAATAGAACCAAAGGGTAAGGCCTTAAAAGAGCTTAGAAGAAAAGTTGGACTCATCTTCCAAAATCCTGAAGATCAGCTATTTGAAGAGACGGTCGAAAAGGATATCTGTTTTGGGCTGAAAAAGCTTGGACTAACCACAGATGAAGTCAAAAACCGCCTGGAAGAAGCCTTGGCGATTACCGGTTTACCATCTGATATCCTGGACAAATCTCCATTTGAACTATCTGGCGGGCAAAAAAGGAGAGTGGCCATCGCCGGTGTGATCGTCATGCAGCCAGAAATTCTTGTGCTTGATGAGCCGACTGCAGGGCTGGATCCGGCGGGCAGTATAGAAATTTATCGATTTCTTGACAGCCTGAGAAGAGAAAGGCAAACGACCATTATCATCGTATCCCATACCATGGAAGAGGTTGCACAATATTGTGAACGGGTGGTTGTGATGGACCATGGCAGGCTTGCCATGCTGGATCAAACAAGGAATGTTTTTTCGCAAAAGGAAGTACTCGAACAAATGGGGCTTGATATACCTCAGGTTACCGAATTGTTTTACCGGCTTAACAGAGACAACCCAAACGTTCGAAAAGATATTCTGACAGTAGAAGAAGGGGTTTTAGAGCTGAAAAGGATTATGGGAGGTCATCAGGAAAGCATATGCTAAAAAATATTACCATGGGACAGTATATCCCGGGAAATTCTGTTTTACACCGGGCTGATCCCAGAATAAAAATGATTTGGGTAATTATACTGATGGTAGCTCTTTTTACTGCCAACAATTTCTCTGGTTATGTGATGATGCTGGCGATTATAACCATAATGCTGCTGGTTAGTGAGGTTCCTGTCAGTTTTACATTAAAGGGAATAAAGCCACTATTAATTATTTTGGTCATCACTTCAGCGATTAACATTTTTACGTATCCCGGAACGACCGTTTTATGGTCTGTGTGGGGTGCAAATATTACGCTGGAGGGCTTGATACAGGCGGCTGTCATTGCCGGCAGGTTATGCCTGATGGTCATTCTGGGTTCCGTACTTACGCTGACCACAACGCCAATGGCCTTGACCGACGGGCTTGAAAGTCTTTTAAAGCCGTTGAAAAAGTGGCGTGTGCCGGTTCATGAAATGGCGATGATGATGTCCATCGCACTTCGGTTTATTCCAACACTTCTGGAGGAAACCGATCGAATCATTAAAGCACAGGCTTCCCGTGGTGCTGATTTTGATACGGGGAATATTCTTGAAAAGGCAAAAAGCTTTGTTCCGGTGCTCATTCCCCTATTTGTGAGCGCATTTAAAAGGGCAGAAGAATTGGCTACGGCAATGGAATCGAGATGTTACCGGGGGGATATCGGACGGACAAGGATGAAACAGCTTCGGTATACAAAGGTGGACAGGAATATCAGTCTTTTTCTTCTCCTGTTTATGATCCTTTTTATATTGACCACATTTGTATTTCGATGATGAATGGATTCTATTGCCTATCGATGCATCTTCAGCTACAATATATCTCTGGAGGTATGAAGACGGGTTCACGATGAAAGAGTTATTACTATATATCCGCTATGGATTAACATGTGTTCTATATCGAGTGAATAAGAAAAAAACCCTCCAATACGCATTGGAGCTTGCTTTAATTGCGGAGCAATTGGGATGGGTATTTCGTGCTGCAAGGAGCTATTACAGAATTATAAAGGAATATCCGGAAGATGCGAGAGGGTATTATGGCATTGCAATCCTAAACGACAATAGAAAACAATATCACAAGGCGAACGATTGGTATAAAAAAGCACTGGAAGTAAACCCTAAATTTATTCCTGCATGGTTTTTCCTGGCTGGTGCAGCACATGAAACAGGGGATAAGCAGATGGCCATCGAATGCTATCAAAAGGTGATTGACCTGGATCCCTCAAATTTCTGGGCCTATAATAACGCAGGTTCCATCTGTGAAGAACTGGACAGGAATACCGAAGCCCTTCAGTATTTCAGAAAAGCCCTGGAAATCATCCCGAGGCAGCATAAAGCGCTGTTCAATATCGGCGTTGTTCTTTCAAAAATGGGTTATGAGCAGAAGGCACAGGAATATTATTGGGAGTCCATCCGTGGATACAACCGGTACCCCTACAGCTTTCTGAATCTTTCCTTACTATATAAAAACCAAAAACAGCTGGAAAGGGCAATCGTTGTGATCAGCGAAGGTATCCGGTGTAATCCCAATGCCTCCTTTTTGTATTATAACAGGGCATGCTTTTTAGCTATCACGGGGAATGTCGATGATGCGTTTATTGACGTAGTGCGTGCAGCAAAACTGAATCCGTCCTTTATCAAATACGCTGAGAAGGATGAGGATCTGGAAAGTGTCAGAAAGCTTCCCGGATATAAAGCGCTGAAAAAAATATTGTCCAAGCAGGAAGAATGCAATGAATGATTTTTATTACAGTGAAAAACCACAATCGGAAGTGAAGGAAAAAGAATTTGTCGCAGCCTGGAAAAACAAAAAATTGACATTCACATCGGTCAGTGGAGTTTTCTCTTATGGAACACAGCTTGACAAGGCTTCGCGGCTATTAATTGAAAATTATACCCCATCGGGGTACTCTGTTTTGGATATGGGGTGCGGATACGGTGCCATCGGTTTGTTTCTAAAAGCATTGTATCCTCAACTATCGCTCACTTTGGTGGATATCAATGAAAGAGCTGTAGCGTATGCAAGCATCAATGCAGAACGAAACAATCTATGGGTAAAGGTTATCCAAAGTGATCTGTATAAAGCTTTGAATGGAACGCTATACCATGATATTGTAACAAATCCGCCTGTTGCAGCTGGTAAGAAAGTAGTGACGCAGCTGATCAAACAAGCCAGGGAACACCTGCAGCCCAGCGGCGCGCTATGGTTGGTGGCGTATCATAACAAAGGTGGCTCAACCTTTAAAGGGATTATGGAAGAAACATTCGGAAATGCCGAAGACATTGAAAAACAAGGCGGAATACGGGTATACCGATCAATTTTGCAGAAAGGTTAGAGGATAGAAGCCAATGCTTTTTCTACTTTTTATTTCAGCCTTTATTGTTGGATTATCCGGAGCAATGATGCCGGGTTCTCTACTTACATACACAATTCGCAAGTCTTTATCTGCTGGGCCGCGTGCTGGTTTTATCATTGTTCTCGGTCACGCGCTGCTGGAGTTCGCCCTTGTTGTTGTTATTTTTCTAGGGTTTGACGTGGTTCTTAAGGCTGAACCAATACAAATCGGTATCGGAATTATTGGCGGAATTCTTCTGGCATGGATGGGTACCGACATGATTATCAATGCCGCCAAAAAGAAAATTTCTGTTCAGGTGAACCCGGACGAAACCCGCCCCGGAAGCATGGTTTTATCCGGTGTCATTATTTCCGCAGCCAACCCATATTTTTTATTATGGTGGGCTATCATCGGGCTTGGGTTTATCATGCAATCCTACGAAACCTTTGGTCTTGCAGGAGTAATTGTTTACTATTTAGGGCATATTACAGCCGATGTCGGGTGGTATGGCCTCATTTCCATCATAGTAGGGAAAACAAGAAAGTTTATCAAGGAAAAACCCTATCGAATTATTGTTGCCATTCTCGGTGTCCTTCTGATCTTTTTTGGCGGGAAGTTTGTTTTTGATGCCATTAAGGCGCTGACAACCTATGCATAGGATGAGCTCTTCCTGTTCCAATACTTCGAAAACATTCAGCATAACAGCTTTAGCCTGATTATTACAGGTCTTATCAGTCACCGTTTATAGTTACTGTTCAAACAGTCGGCTTGCATGTCCTCGCCCTGACTATACATCTCTAAGCTGCATTACGCTAATGTTTCCTAATATTGCACATCTATCTCTCATCAGATACCTCTGAACAGTCACCGTTTATTTTGTAATAAAGAAGAATATGGAATGAAATGCTTGCAATTTGGGCACAATAGAGTATAATTATAAATGCAAATGCGAATAATTTGCATTTAGGAATTGCGCGGTATCCGTGCAACTATCCTATTGATCCGGAGGTTTGTTATGGTAGGGAGGAAAGTTTTTTCAATACCCATATTGCTTTTGTCGCTGCTTTTGATGTTGTTTAGCGGATGCAGCACCAGTCCTGCGGCACCAGATGGGGATGATACGAAAATAACTGTTTATACCAGCTTTTATACTATGTATGATTTTACTTTGAAAATCAGTGGTGGCAAGGTGGATGTTGTGAATATGGTGCCTTCGGGAATGGAACCTCATAACTGGGAACCAAGCCCAAGAGACATCGCTGGCTTATCCCATGCGGATCTGTTCATCTATAATGGTGCTGGCATGGAAGGTTGGGCGGAAAAGGTGTTGGCCTCCATCAACAATCCTAAGCTGCTCGCAATTGAAACTTCAAAAGATATCAAGCTGAACAAAGCGCCACATGAGCCCGACCATGACGAAGAAAGCAAAGATACGACACGGCATTCCCACGATGATCTGGAATACGATCCCCATGTATGGTTGTATCCCCTGAATGCAAAAAAACAGATGGAAGCCATCCGGGATGGGTTAATTCAGGTTGACCCCCAAAACAGCAGGTTTTACCAGGAGAATTTCCGGGTTTACGCCGAAAAACTGGACGCGTTGGATCAGGCATATCAAGCCGCCGCGGCGACATTTACAAAGAAAGAAATTGTTGTGTCACACCAGGCTTTTGGTTATCTGTGTGACGCGTATGGACTGAAACAGATGGCCATTGAGGGATTATCCAGTGAGTTTGAACCTACCCCTGCCAAAATGGCTAAGATCATTGATTTTGTTAACGAACATGATGTGAGGGTCATCTTCTTCGAAGAACTGACAAGCCCAAAGGTAGCTGAAGAAATTGCACGGGAGACAGGAGTGACAACTGCACTGTTGAACCCCCTGGGAGGTTTGGCGCAGGAAAGCCTTGATGCGGGCAAGGAATACTTTTCGGTCATGGAAGAGAACCTGGAGGCTCTAAAGCAGGCATTAAAGTAGAAACTCAACGTCCCAACAGCGCCCGGGATTCATGCATATCCCGTGCATAGCCGGGTCTGCTCTTTGGTGGCGGACAAACAGTTAACAGCAATTCATCAAGTAAAACAAAAGAGGTAAGGATGAAGGAATGGAACATATTCTGGAGGTAAAAGACCTTTCCTTTGCCTATCAGGGCAAACCAGTTTTAAAAGATGTGAGCTTTTCCATCGATAAGGGTGACTTTTTAGGCGTTATCGGCCCAAACGGTTCAGGGAAGAGCACACTTATTAAATGCATGCTGAAAATTTTAGTTCCCGACAAGGGTGAAATTAGAATCCTTGGACAAGACATCCGAAAGTTTGACGGATGGTCTAAAATAGGGTATGTATCCCAAAAGGCAAACAGCTTTAACGGAGACTTTCCGGCTACTGTACGGGAGATTGTCGGGTTGAATCTTATCGCACGGTCAGGGATATTTGGAAAAAGGCCGAAGGACTATGGTGACAGGATAGATGATGCATTAATAAAGGTTGGGATGCAGGAGTATGGCGATAAGTTGATCGGCAGGCTTTCGGGAGGCCAACAGCAAAGGGTTTTTATCGCCAGAGTGCTGGTCAGCGATCCGGAAATTCTGTTTCTGGACGAGCCAACAGTCGGAATTGATGCCAATTCGGAAGAGGCATTGTATTGTCTGCTCGCCAGATTGGTCGAAGAGTTGGGAATCACGGTTGTCATGGTAACCCATGATATCGGCGCGATTACCGTTCATGCCAATAAACTTGTATGCCTTGGCGAAGATGGGTTTGTCGTCCATGACATTCATGAACCTCTGACCGAAGAAAAGTTATCAAAGCTTTATGGCTATGGGGTCCGTTTACATGGACATCGCTGTCATGGCTGCGAAAGGAATCAAGGGGGGGCGCCATGCTAGAAATATTTCAATATGATTTTATGCTCAAGGCATTCTTGGTGGGTACCCTGGTAGCGATTATTACCCCATGTATCGGAACTGTTATTGTACTAAAACGGCTATCCATGATCGGGAATGCCTTGTCCCATACTAGTCTGGCAGGTGTTGCGGCTGGCCTTGCTTTGGGCTTGAATCCGATACTCGGTGCGGTGATATTCGCTTGTATATCTGCTTTGGGGATAGAAAAGATACGCAAATCAATTCCGAAATATGGTGAAATTTCCACCGCTGTTATTACATCTGTGGGAATTGGATTGGCCGCGATATTTTCAGGTTTTGTAAAAAGCACCAATTTCAACAGCTTCCTTTTTGGAAGCTTGGTGGCGATAAGCCCTTTCGAGCTATATCTCGTCATCGGGTTAAGCGTTGTTGTCATTGCATTGTTTTTTATTTTGTTCAAGGCGTTGTTTTATATGGCCTTTGATGAGGAATCTGCAAAACTTTCCGGAATCCCGGTTCGGCTTGTCGGAACCATTTTTACGATTCTGACGGCTGTTACGATTTCTGTATCTGCCAGAGTAGTTGGTGCTTTGGTGGTTTCATCGATGATGGTACTTCCTGTGGCCGTTTCGATGCAAATAGCAAAAAGCTACAGGCAAACGGTCATTTTCTCGGTTTTATTTTCGGTATTCTTTGTGGTGACAGGTCTTTTTCTGTCATACTATCTGGATTTGAAGCCAGGGGGCACCATTGTGATGACAGGGGCATCTTCCTTAATCATAACACTGCTTGTGAACAGCTTTAAAAGCAGAACGAGGCGGAGGTCTTAAAAGGTGATCGGAAAAAGACTCCTCACTGAAACGGAAGAGGTTGTCAGGAGGGATATGATGGATGCAGAACGGTACCGTAGATTGCTTACCCAGACGGGTTTGAAGAATACAAAAGCAAGAATATTGGTTCTTCATATTCTGGATCATGCTTCAAGTCCGATGGCGGCGGATGAAATTTTTTTGTGTCTAAAAAAGATAGAGCCCTCCGCTAATCTTTCAACGGTATATCGGACGCTGGAAACACTGCTGAAAAAGGAAATTGTGTTAAAGACCACGCTAATGGATGACAGCAAGTCCCGTTATGAATTTAACAGAAGAGAACACAAGCATCATCTGGTATGTATCTGCTGTAACCATGTGATCCCGGTTATGGGTTGTCCCATTGATGAATATGCCAAATCCCTGTGCAGCCGGGAAGGCTTTGAACCTGCCGGGCATCGCCTGGAGATATATGGTGTGTGTGGACGGTGTAAAAAAGAATAGACATGGGAATAAATTCTGCGGAATATTCATAAGGTTTTTGGTTTGTTTCTGCATTTGCTGGGTAAACATAGAATTGAAATTAATTTAAGGAGGGGTTGCTATGAAAAAGTTTCTAGCATTGATTGTCGTATTGTCGCTGTTCGTTTTACCTGCCTGCGGGAATACTTATAAAGATGGAACCTATGAAGGACGAAGCGCAGATGACAGCCGCGGGGCATACAGCATCGTTTCATTGGTGGTAAAGGACGGGAAGATCACATCTGCGGAGTTTATACAGTATAATTCCGATGGAACGGTAAAGGATGAAAACTACGGAAAAGAAGCAGGTGAAGAGAACTACAAGACAGCACAGAATGCGCTGGAATATTCAAAGGAATATCCCAAAAAACTGATTGAAACACAAGATGTGAGCAAAGTGGACGCTGTTACGGGTGCCCCAGCTCATTGAAACAATTCCAAGAAGCAGCCAAAGATGCACTGGCGAAGGCAAAATAAAACCAAGCCCTGTTTTCAGGGCTTTTCTTTCATTTCCGATGTGTTTTGTGAAGGAGAAAGCAAGTGTGGGAACAGTATCCAGAGATTAGGGACAGACTGGAAAAGGTCGAATTGGTGATTGAGCAGAACCTGAAATCAAAGGTCAAGCCCATGGAGGAGCTACTATATGCCCTGAGTAATGCGGGGGGTAAAAGGCTGCGGCCTGCCTTTGTCATTTTGTCATCAGGCTTTGGCAATAATGGAGACGATAATATTCTGAACGCCGCGGCCGGAATTGAAATTTTACACATGGCAACGCTGATCCATGACGATATCATTGACGGTGCAGACGTAAGACGTGGACATCCCACCATTAACCACCTCCATGGTGATAAGATGGCAGTCTATATGGGAGATTACCTGTTAACCCGTGCGGTTATGTTACTATCAAGAGCCATGCCTGAAGAGCGTATGGAGCGATTGGCCAGAGGTATCAAATCGATCTGTGAAGCCGAGGTTGAACAATTCTACAGCCGTTTCCATTATGAGATATCTCTTGTAACCTATCTGAAGAGGATCGGACGGAAAACTGCGATGATGTTTTCCTATTCATGCGGTGAAGGGGCTTTTCTTTCAAAAACTCCCTATGAGTATGCAAGAATCCTTGCGAAATTCGGTTTTTATTATGGAATGGCATTCCAAATACAGGACGATATTACAAACTTAACTCGGGATAGTGCTGAAACCGGAAAACCGAAAGGCAATGACATACAGGAAGGCGTGATAACGCTTCCCTTTATTTTAGCTATGCGGAACAGCTCGGACCTTAAAGAGTGTGTGAAACAGATGTTTTTGGAAGGAAAGCCCGAACATAAAGACATTATGTGTATTACACGGGAGATCCTCCATGCAGGCGGTATTGACGGGGCGAGGACATGGATAGAGCGGTACCGCCAAAAAGCGAAGAGCATGCTGATGTCTCTTCCAAACAGACGTGAAAAAGAGATACTGGCAGCCCTTACAGAGCAGATAGGGCACTGAGAGCATCGACAACGTCTGGCGTGAAGTCAAACACATTCGCCTCTTACAGAGCAAACAGGACGCTGAGAGCAGACCAGCAGCCAGCAGACTGCTATGCGACGGCATGCAGTGGACCGGTAACCAGAGGTGTGCTTGAAAAGCAAATGTCCAGTCACATTTTATACAGGAACCATTTGCAGGTAGTAAACTCATATTTCATTTCAAACCGGTATTCGATTCCACGAATAATGCTTTGCACCGCAAAAACCAGCATACGGTTTCCGGCAAGCTTCTCCTCCTTCCGCGACAGAATTCTGTCGATACGGATAATCCTGTATTTTTTATCTTCGTCTGTAATACGAAACTTTATCGGGGTGATGACCCCGTCTTTGTTTGTACAGCAAATCATATCCACAGCTCGCATTAAGATTTTCATGCTGCAACCATCCTTACAGTAAACTCCTTGCCCTTATTATAAGCGAACAAACGTTCTTTGTAAAGGCCCAAAATCATCCTGTCACAGGTTCCATGGCGCGGGCTGTTCCGGGATAGTCGAAAGCCTTGGGGGATCTGCTGATTGATGGTCGGGCATAATAGCACATTTCGTTAAGTTTGTTTTGTTCAACGGTGAAGGGTATCCGGTGATTTTCGTTCTTTGGATGGGTGAGGGGCTTTCCTGGGAACAGGCTGAATAAGAGCCATGGTAATATCGTCCTTCTGCCTGACATTCATGGAATCCAGCTGGTGATAGATATAACGGCTGATCAGGTTCAATGAAATATTGATATCAAGATGCCGATCTTTCAGAATACTCAAGACATAGTTGTCTTCGATCAACTTATCTGGATCTCCCAGCCATTGATCGGTGACCCCATCGGTGTAAAGAAACAGCCGCTCATCCAGATTCAAGTTGACGGACGCATCTCTGTATTGGGGTTTATCCAGCCAATCACTGATCGGGATACCGGGCATGAACAGCCTTTTAACTCCCTCGGGTCCGCAGATGATCGGAATGCAGTTGTGACCTGCGTTGGCATAAGTCAACAGACGGGTCTTCAAATTATAGATCGCATAAAATACGGTGATATAAGAATTCTTATCGAAGTCGCCGGCATTGAACTGCCTGAAAAGCCGATATAACGCCCGGGCGGGCGAATAGACTCTTCTGCTTAGGACTGAAATAAGAAAAACTGTCAGCATTGAAGCTGAAACACCATGGCCGGACACATCGGCAATGTACAAGCCGATATGGTCTTTGTCGATTTGGAATAGATTGACCATATCCCCGCTTAGATCATCACAGGGGTGATACCGGTAAGCAAAATCCACCCCGGTTACCTGTATGTCCCGTGGCAGGAGCTGCATCTGCAGTTTCCTGGCCATTTCCAGATCCTGTTGCAGCTTAAGATTCTGTTTCAGAATTCGGGTTTCCAGTTCTTTTTCCTTTGTAATATCCCGTAAAACTTCCACGGCATAGTGAATGTTTCCGTCGTCGGCAATAATGGGTGAACTCATCACGGAATAGGTTCTGTTGTTACAAACCTCTTCCTTCTTAAAAGTTTTCCCCTCAAAAACCACTTTCCGGGTAATACAGTTTTCGCAGGGGATATCCCTTCCCAGCAGCTCATAGCATTTTTTACCCGCAAGCTCTTCTATCTTCAAACCTTCCTCCATGGAGCGGTTCATAAAGATAACCGAATTATTCCGATCTACCACACGCACCCAATCATGCATCCCATCGAGGATATCCAGTATGAATTTGAAGCTTGAATCGTCGGAAGAATAATAAGGTGAAAACATACTTTGCTCCTGTCACAACGGTTGTCAATAAAATATAATGTCTTGTTTCCTGCACTAATACTAACATAAAATTCAAGCTGCCGCAATGAATTTTGCTTATTCTACAAATTATGGGTTTCCTGCGATACGGATTAAATCCTCTTTTTCATAAAGAAAATCAATGCATAAGCACAGGTCCTATGGGAATAATCATTAAATAGGTTTTGAAGATTTTCCCGGTTCACTGGGCTTTTGCCCGGACAAAGCACAATGATACCGGCGGATATACGGACCAGAGAAAACATTCATCTGTTTGCAGATAAAGGAGAAGCCATCGTGAAGGATTATGTCAATATTCACAAGAGTGGAGCCGCATGGGACTTATCCCATGCAGTCCTCAAACATTTAGCTGCGGTCCCATATAATACCACGATCGTTATTTTGTGTATCGGTACCGACCGTTCCACTGGTGATTCCCTTGGTCCACTGGTAGGATATCGCTTAAGCCAGTATCATACATTGGGGGCAAGGGTGGCAGGAACCCTTGAACATCCGGTTCATGCAAGGAACCTGGCAGAAACCCTATCGAAAATTGAAGATACTGTACCCGATAATTTTACAATCGCCATTGATGCCTGCCTGGGTGCTGTGGGGCATATAGGACGGATAGTAATAGGAGAGGGCCCGCTGAAACCTGGTTCGGGGCTGAATAAGGAATTGCCTGAAACCGGTGATATAAATATTACGGGAATCGTGAACCATTCGGGATGGATGGATTTTATGGTGTTGCAAAATACCCGCCTGGGCCTTGTTATGAAAATGGCTGAAATCATATCTGATGGTCTGAGACATGCTCTATGGAAGTATTACCGTCAGGAAAAGGAATCAATGAACCGATATATCCAGTGAAATTAATGAAAATAGTTGTTACAGACAATATCTGCGTGGTATATTTATGAATAATGAAAGGAGTGTTTAGCATGGAAAAGTGGGTTTGTACTGTTTGCGGTTATGTTTATGATCCAGAAGTAGGTGATCCTGATAATGGTGTTGAACCGGACACACCATTTGAAGAGCTTCCGGAGGATTGGGTTTGTCCCGACTGCGGTGTTGGCAAGGACATGTTCGAACAGGAATCTTAACCAGGCGGCGTAATTTTCTGCCAACGTGAAAAACCAGGGAAAGCATATTTTGATGCGGACATATCCCAACAAGCTAAGCTTCCCTGGTAAATTTTTGGTAAAATTTTGTTTTCTTGTGCTTGATTTCACAAGCAGATTATGCTAGTATATGTGGTAGCTAAATATTGGTTTTTCCTTATCAAGAGAGGTGGAGGGACTGGGCCCTGTGAAACCCGGCAACCGGCATTTGGTACGGTGCCAATTCCTGCAGGATATATCCTGAAAGATGAGGAGCGTGAATTGGGTCTCTTCATGGAAGAGATTTTTTTATTTCTGCAGAAAGCTTTCCATAACCCAAGTATTGGCAGATGGCTTTTTGGAAATGATTAACCCTGCATGCTTCATTGAAGAAGTTTTGAAAGGAGATGCATTTTATGTCAAACGTTCTGTTTACTTCGGAATCAGTAACAGAAGGCCATCCGGACAAGATATGTGACAATATATCCGATGCCATCCTGGACGCAATCCTAACGGAGGATCCGATGGCGAGGGTAGCCTGCGAAACGGCAGTGACAACCGGAATGGTTTTGGTGATGGGGGAGATTACAACATCTTGCTATGTTGACATTCCAAAGGTGGTCCGGGAGACCATTCGGGATATCGGATATGACAGGGCTAAATATGGCTTTGATAGCGACACGTGTGCGGTACTGACCGCCATTGACGAGCAGTCTACAGATATTGCTCTGGGTGTGAATGAAGCACTGGAGGCAAAGAGAAATGAAATGGAAAGCAATTCGATAGAAGCGATTGGAGCAGGAGATCAGGGTATGATGTTCGGCTATGCCTGTGACGAAACCCCCGAATTGATGCCCATGCCAATATCACTGGCTCATAAGCTGACAAAAGCACTTACCGATGCACGGAAGAGCGGTCTGTTGAATTTTTTGCTCCCTGACGGGAAATCGCAGGTGACTGTAGAATATGAAGACCATAAACCAAAACGGGTCGATACAGTGGTTATTTCAACCCAACACAGCCCGGAAGTTGATCACGATACCATAGAGCGGGAAGTGATCCAAAAGATTATTCTGCCTGTCATTCCTGCACACCTTTTAGATGAAAAAACCCGGTATCTGATTAACCCGACAGGCAGGTTTGTGATCGGAGGCCCTCAGGGCGATTCCGGTCTGACAGGCAGAAAGATTATCGTCGATACTTATGGGGGAATGGGGCGACACGGCGGTGGCGCTTTTTCAGGAAAGGATCCGACCAAGGTGGATCGTTCAGCGGCTTATGCAGCCAGGTATGTTGCGAAAAATATCGTGGCAGCCGGTTTGGCAAATCGCTGTGAGGTGCAGCTGGCCTATGCGATTGGGGTGGCAAAGCCGGTGTCCATTATGATTGATACATTTGGAACAGGAAAAATACCCGAAGAGCAGATAGCACAGATCGTCGGTAAGCTATTTGATCTCCGGCCTGCAGCAATTATCAGGGATTTAAACCTGCGGCGTCCCATATACCGCAAGACTGCAGCATATGGGCATTTTGGCAGAGATGATGAGGCTTTCACCTGGGAAAAAACAGACAAGGCCAAAGCAATAAGGCGCGAAGCAGGATTGTAATTAATATAGCAGATGTTGTCCGGGTTGCATGGGGGCATTGCCTGCTTTCTGTGCAAACCCGGAATGGCTGTGGACCGAGAACGGCTTTGTATGTTAACTGATGATATCCACAATATTGACACTGGGGTTTTCTGTTAAATCAATTTCATATGGATCCAATACAGGCGGGCCATCCTTTCGGGTGATAACCATGACTTTCGGGCGAATGGAAGCTTCACCTTTTGCCTCCACCACTCTGGCAATTTCACCGGTATTCAAAAGGACGATGATGTCGGCAGGATACACAGCGATATTGTCCAGGAATACCTGCAGAAGGTCCGGGTCAAAATATTGAGCGGCATTAGCGATGATATACTCAGCGGCCTCATGGGGCATGAACCGTTTCCGATAAACCCGATTTGCCGTTAAGGCATCATAAACATCAGCGATTGCAACAATTCTGGAGAAAAGATCTATTTTATGCCCGGATTTACCTGATGGATAGCCCGTACCATTCCAGTGCTCATGGTGGTGAAGTGCAATATTCGCTACAGCGGGGTTGACTCCCGGTGTGCTAAGAACAATTTCATATCCATACTGGGTGTGTTTTTTAATGGTTTCATATTCGCTTTTTGTCAGCCTTGCGGGTTTATTCAAAATGCACAGGGGAACCTTGCATTTCCCGATATCATGAAGAATCGCACCCATACCCAATTCTTTCACTTCACTGTCTGTCAGGTTCAGGCTTTTACCGGCGATGACCGAATAGATGCAAACATCCACCGAATGAAGATATGTATAATTATCAATGTCCCGTATTCCTGTAAGCTTCATAAAAACATTGTCATCATTCAGAATCTTTTGAACGATACCGTCAACGGTTTCCTTCAGAACTGGAAGATGAATGGTGTCGCCTTGTCGAACACTTTCCATCACATTTTTTATGGTCTGAAATGTTTCGGTATAGACCACTTCTTCACTGAAATGCTCGTACTTCCCTATTTCATCCTCAACATACAGATAGGGGATATTGTACAGTCGGATTTTATCAATATACCGCTTCTTAATTGTAAAGCCTTTCAACAGCAGAAAGCGTCCATCATCCAAAATTACATCCTTCGCAAGCTTCATCCCCGGGGCCAGTTCATCTAAAGAAACCTTCCTCATCTCTACAACCTCATACAATTTACTTGAATCTTATTACGTGTCCTGTCAAGAACTACAATAGATTTCTTTTATTATTTTGTTTGGTGTTTTTCCGTATTTCCCCATACCAGCTTGAAGCACACAGAAATAAAAAACTCATTCATCGAACATTCTATAAACACGATGCATCAGAATGTTTATTCCTGTGTGTTGAAAAACACAAAAATTTTAGAGAATAAAAAAGCCGACCAATAATCGTATGGTTTTTATCAAATGCTTCCAAGACTCCGTGCCCTAAAGGCCACAAAGTGAGGAAGTGTATTTTTAGCCGAGAGGGCTAAAAAACACGAATAGGCGGACATAAACCAATACTTCAGTTGCGGGTTTAAATCCCCCACTGAAGTAGCATTTGATAAAATGCTTGCGACGCATAGCGCATTTTGGCGCACAATTCGCGCAAACACTCATTGAAATCTGGTCAGCATCTACAGTACCCAAGGAAGCTATTGTATATATACCCACATTGCACCGGGGTTATAACAAAAAAATTTCATATACATACAATATATTGAAACCAAAGTTAGGTGTGGGAAATATGGTGGTGTATATCATTATATCACTGTTTGCATTCTACGGTTTTTTCCATTTGCTTCGCGATATCGCTGTAAAGATAAAAACTGGCTGCAGGCAGGAGGGCGGAAAGCTGTGCCTTGTTCCGCAACCAGGGGATGAAAAGCTGGAAGGAAGGATTCGGTGTATCTTTCTGGAAGAGATCCCGGAGAAGTTGGGGACCGATAGCTACCTGTACATTAGGATCGAGGAAAATGATCCAAACAAGCCCCTGTTAGAGAGGCTTGCCAATGAGAATCCTCGGTTGGTCTTGCTGGATATTTTAAATTTGAGTAGAATAGGTTCCAGAGAGAGACAGCTAGGATCATGACCCGGGCAGGATAACTCCGTTCTGATGTACGGAGGAGCTCAGATACGATTCATAAAGGGGCAGGAATGCTCCGTGTATGTTTACTATAACGGGCTTTTCTCAGATCAATCCTGCCAGAGAATCGCGGAGAGGTATATTTCTTGGAACAGCTCGAAGGAATTGTAGAAGAAATCATTTATTATAATGATCAAAATGGTTATACGGTTTGTGATGTCCGAGCCGGACGACGCTTGATAACCGCCGTAGGGTGTATGCCCGGTCTTGGTGTGGGCGAAAACATTCTTATGAGCGGGACATGGATGATTCATCAGGACTACGGAAAACAACTGAAGGTGGAAACCTGTGAGCGGCGTCTGCCCAGTACCACGGAAGACATATTCAAATACCTTTCATCCGGCATGATTAAAGGGGTTGGAGAAGTTACCGCCAAAAGGATTACTGATACCTTCGGAGATGATACACTAAAGGTTTTACAATTTGAACCCATCCGGCTTTCAAAAATTAAGGGGATCAGTACCGACAAGGCTCTTGGGATAGGACAGGCCTTCATGGAGCAAGAACAGATTCGCCAGACCGTCATGTTTTTTCAGCAGTATGGCATATCAGCAAATTACGCAATTAAAATATGGAAGAAGTTTGGTGGGGAAGCCGTCAACGAAATAAAGCGAAACCCATACCGGCTGACGGACGAAGATATCAACATCGGGTTTAAGATCGCAGACAGGGTCGCCATTACGATGGGGATAGATCCATCTTCAAAGTTCCGTTTGCAAAGCGGAATCAAGTACGCCTTGTCCAAAGCTGTACAGAGTGGCCATGTCTATCTCCCTTCCAAGGTTTTGGTGCCCTATGCTGCAGGGCTGTTGGGGGCAACCCCACAGGCTTTGGAAGAAACGTTGGCTGACATGGTTTTTGAAGAGAGCATCTATATCGAAAAGTCCACAGAAAACCGGGTATATCTTGCAGCATTCTATCGTGCTGAGATGTATGTATGCCGCAAAATAAGTCACTTGTGCCAAACCAGGCCTAACCGGGAAATAACCGATCTTGAAGGTACACTAAAGGAGATTGAAGCAGAACAGCAGGTTCAATATGCTGAAAAACAGCTGGAGGCCATGCGCCTGTCCGCAAAAAACAGCATGCTGGTTGTTACCGGTGGTCCTGGAACGGGGAAGACAACGTTAATCAGGGGTATTATCGGGCTCTTCAAAAAAGAAGGGATGAAGGTTGTTTTAGCAGCGCCTACTGGAAGGGCAGCTAAAAGAATGACCGAAGCAACCGGTACAGAAGCAAAAACCATTCACCGGCTTTTGGAAACCGGGTATAGCGGGGATGAATACAACCGTGAGTTCAAGAAGAACGAACAGGATCCGATAGAGGCAGATATCATTATTATTGACGAAGTATCCATGGTAGACATACTTCTAATGCAGGCATTACTGAAAGCCATTGAACCCGGTACAAGGCTTGTGCTTGTTGGGGATGCAGATCAACTTCCTTCGGTAGGCCCGGGCCGGGTTCTGTCCGATCTGATCGAAAGCGGGTTTCTTGAGGTGATCACCCTGGATCAGATTTTCCGACAAGCCGAAGAAAGCCTGATCGTTCTCAATGCACACAGGATTAACAAGGGACAGTATCCTGAAGTGAATGCACCCGAATCAGATTTCTTCTTTGTATCCAGAAACATTCCTCAGGATGCAGCAGCCGCTGTTATCGAGCTCTGTACTGTTAGGATTCCCGAGAAATTCGGTTTGGATCCGATGAGAGATATACAGGTTTTATCTCCGACAAAGAAAGGTGCCGCAGGGGTGTTCAAGCTGAACGCGGCTCTTCAGAACCGGCTGAACCCACCAAATCCAAAACTGAAAGAAAGATCATACAGAGACATGCATTTCCGTGAAGGAGACAGAGTGATGCAGATTAAAAACAATTATGGCCTGTCTTGGAAAAGCACTGGAGAGGATGGTAAAGCGCTTACGGGTGAAGGCGTATTCAATGGGGATATGGGGATTATCCACGAAATCGACACAAGAAACAATACCCTTACGGTATCTTTTGATGACGGAAAGCTCGTTGATTACACTTTTGACATGCTGGATGAGTTGGAGCTGTCTTACGCGATTACCGTGCATAAAAGCCAGGGCAGTGAATTTCCGGCAGTTGTTATTTCACTGTCGGGCACACCTCCGATGCTGACATGCCGAAACCTTCTGTATACTGGTGTCACGCGTGCAAGAGAACTTGTCGTTTTAGTAGGCGATACACATACACTCAAAAACATGATCAAAAATATTACTGAAAGAGAGCGGTATACCGGCTTGAAAGAGAAACTGGCAGAGCTTGTTCCCAAGCACGGGGAAGCCACACAGGTTTCCGTAACCCTATAAAATCAGTTAAGAGGAAGAATTTATGCAAAACAAGGTTATTCCCTTCCATGAATGCGTGTTGAGGTTTTTTTTCCCGCCCCGGTGCATATGCTGCGATACACTTTTGCCCCTGAAAACACATGGAATGCTGTGCCGGGACTGCGAAGTGGATTTACCTTTTCTGAAAAAACATGAATTTTCAAATCCCGCCGGAAACAGCGTTGGCAAAATCATTTCTGCTTTCGACTATGAAGAAGGGATCCGGAGGGCTATTCATAACCTGAAATTCAATGACCGACCAAGCAATGCCGCCATATTGGTAGACCTTTCTCTGCCAGTGCTAAAACAATTTTTTTACGGTTTATCCCCCTATAATGATTCGCCAAAATATGATATAATTATACCAGTTCCAATCCATTTCCGCAGAAAACAACAAAGAGGATATAACCAGTCGGAGCTCCTGTCCAAAAGACTGGCTAAACGGTTGGCGATTGCCTTTCATCGTAAGGTTTTGGTTAAAAGTTTGAACACGCCACCTCAAAGTTCTCTGAAAAAAGGAGAACGGTTAAAAAATCTGAAGGAAGCTTTTCGTGTGAATCATCCTGAAATGATTCGGGGTAAACGAATACTCCTGGTGGATGATGTGATGACGACGGGGAGCACATTGGAGC
>JAAYKJ010000013.1 GCA_012522505.1 Clostridiaceae bacterium | reverse complement strand
GTATTATTATACCATGAAACCCTGAATTTTCATAGGGTTTGAGCTGATTTTGCGCATGTTTTTAATGTTCATTTAGTAATATATGTTTACTAAATTTTGTTAGCTTTTTGGGTACTAATCATATTATGTCTTTATCCACCACTTGTTGAACTTAAGATAAGTGTTTGTCGGTTCTTAGAAGAGAAAATAGCTTTAAATCAACAACACCTTTTCCTTTAAACTCATTTCCTCTGTACTTTAGAACTATGTATCAATTCTTTTTAGTTCATGAATGGCTTTATTTCTGTATACTAAATCTTCCCGAGCTGTAAATCCTCTTTTTTCCCAAAACGAATTTCCAAGCTCATTCTTTGAAAAGACAACCAGGGCTACTTTATTGATCCCTTCATTCTTTAGAGCCTCTAAAGCTGTATCAACCAGGGCAGTTCCAACCCCATTCCTGCGCTCTGTTACCGATACCGCAGTGTGATGAACATACCCCCGTCTCCCATCATTTCCACATAAAATCACACCAATGATCCGATTATCCTTTTCTGCAACAAAACAGGTTTCAGGGTTGCGTTTCAAATATTTTTCAATACCCGGCCTCGAATCATCCAGATCATTCAAACCCATCCACGGTGTATTCAGCCACAGGTGATAGACTAAATCATAATCATCCATTGTCATCTTTCTTATAACCATATTAGCCTCCCAACAATCATTCTTTAGATGCAAATCTGGTATCTTTGGATCACTTCATTGAAAGCTTCACTAAAAAACTCTTCCTCCAGGATTCCTCCGCATTTCTTGATCACACCTGCTGAGGCCAGGTTCTCTTTATCACAGGTTAGAATGAGCTTCGTTAAACCGAGTGGTTTAAGAAAGTGAATTGCTTCCTGAACCATTCTGGTTGCGTACCCTTTTCTTCGCTCTGAAGGTCTGACACTATACCCTATATGACCGCTCTCTTTTCTCAGGATATCATTCAGGGCTAATCGGATGTTTATCATGCCAATAATCCTGGAGTCTTCTTCCCGAATATAAAAATAGGTATATGACGGAACCTTGTTCTCAGGTATATTGGCAATATCGCGGTCTGCTTGCACTTTTAAAAGCCAATCCTGATAAGTGGCATTTTTCAAAAAACGATCCAGGCTCCCTGTCCCATTGATGGCCGATGAATGGTAGTGAAACTCCTGTATGAATTCTATTGCTTTCTGCTCATATGCTATACTTGGGAATACAAATCTCATATATCACACCTCAAAGGAAAAAAAATACGATTTGATCAAGTAAGCTTTTTTTATAATGTTTTCATAACGAAGATTGTAAGTAGTCATAATCTGTTAATCTTTTGGTTTAGGAACCACTTCTTGCTTCTTAAAACCATCTCAAGGCGGTTTGTCCACTCTCTTCATTCCAAATTCCGAAACCTTCGACAGGCTCATCGTTAAAGAACATGGGCAGCCGTTCCTTAAAACCATCAGCAAAATTTAAGTAGTATTTTTCTAAAACATATAAATCGAGTTCGAGCCCATCATCACTGATTAATTTTTCATTGCAGCACTTTTCTTAACTTCACGGAGAATCTCATCTTCTTTTACAAGTTGCTCAATAAGATACTCATCAACCTTTATCCAGTTTTCTTCGGATTTATACATTGGGTTTCCCCCTTAAAAACCATATAGTAAGATTATCTATGCGATGTATACATTTTCCACGTCTTGTTATTATGTTCAATATAACCCTTGATGTCTGCTCTGTATTTGTTTCGATCAAGATTATTATACATATCATCCATATCTTCATAATGACCAATTGCATAATAACTTAATCCAATACATTTATTATGCCTATATATACTGGAAAAATCTATCAGAAGCCCCTTCTTTGTTAACTCAAACAGGCTATTTTTTATTTCCTCAGGCATAGGATATATTTTTCTTCTTTTGCTTGTAGAAAAGCTGTAAATAATTTTATTTGCAATTATCTCCGCAAATACCGACATATCACTGCAATATAGTTTGC
>JAAYKJ010000118.1 GCA_012522505.1 Clostridiaceae bacterium | reverse complement strand
GGCCATGAGGGCGTACCCGTAGGGAATTTTACCGGCACGGGGATGCACGGCGGGCGGATTTTCATTCGCACAAACAAAGAGCTTACAGGCTTGCCGGTACAAGTCATGGCTGAAATTGCATCGAAGGAAGAGTTGAATGAAATATTGCCCTGCCTGTCCGAATTTGCATCTCTATACGGCAAAAATGCAGCACTGCTTGCAAAGGATCGGTACTATGTACTGAAGCCAAACGCAAAGAATCCTTACAAGCAGCTTTATACAGCAGTTTAACAGATTTGGGGACAGTAGTAAGCATCCGCATTTTCAGGAGCATTTGATAACGCATTGTTTTTGTGAAAAAGCGAAGAAAAAAAGGGTTGCAGTTGGAAGGGTATACGTGCTGCAAAAAGGACTGTAGCAGAAGGGATATTGAAAATGTATGAGAATTGGCAAAGAACCCCATGAGGCTTGCGCTGTTTTTGGTGTCAGCACTTTGGGAGACGAAGGTGCTGGAATGGTATATAACGGTTTGCTCTCCCTGCAGCATCGTGGGCAGGAGGGTGCGGGAATCGCTGTAGTCATGGATAACAACAATATCCTCTGCTACAAGAATACAGGTCTTGTAACAGAGGTGTTTTCCAGAAGTGTCCTTGAAAAGTTACCCAAGGGAAAGATTGCAATAGGACACACACGCTACTCAACGACGGGTGGGAACACCTTTGAAAACACCGGTCCCTTTATCACCGAATATCTTACCGGACGCATTGCAGTATCACACAACGGAAATGTTACAAATGCGCATAGCATCAGACAGAAACTAAGAGGTTATGGTCTTCACTTTAATGCAACCAGTGACAGCGAAGTTGTTTCATCCCTCATCGCCTATTTTGTCACCAGGGAGCAGGACATACTAAAGGGGATCATCAAAGCAGGACAAACGCTGCAAGGAGCATTTTCCCTTGTGATCGCCAGCAGTGAAAACAAGCTGATCGCTTTGCGTGATCCGGGCGGATATCGACCTTTGTGTATCGGAAAAAGCAATTCCGGCATTGCGGTGTCTTCAGAAAGCTGTGCGTTGGAAACCGGTGGATTTGGCTTTATTCGGAATGTGCGTCCTGGTGAGATGGTTGTCATTGAAAACAGTGCTATCACCCATGAGGAAATTGTGCTTTCGGGTAAACAGGAGCACGCCGGCCTTTGTATTTTTGAGTATGTTTATTTTGCAAGACCTGATTCAATCATTGACGGACTCAGCGTTTATGAGGCCAGGTTTAAAATGGGGGCTGCCTTGGCACGGGAATACCCTGTAGAGGCCGATGTAGTCTGTGGTGTCCCCGATTCCGGACTTGAAGCAGCCATGGGCTACAGCGCTGAAAGTGGAATCCCGCTGTCACCCGGCTTCGTTAAAAACCGCTACATTGGCAGAAGCTTTATTTATCCCACACAGGATATGAGAGACAGCGCAGTACGCCTAAAGCTCAACCCGTTATCAACCAACATCTCAGGCAAGCGGATTGTGCTGGTGGATGATTCGATTGTGCGGGGCACAACCAGTAAACGGATTGTAAGGAGCCTCAAGCATTCAGGTGCAAAAGAAATTCATATGCGAATATCTTCACCCCCCTTTCGGTATACCTGCCACTACGAAACAGATATTGACAGCGAGGAAAACCTGATCGCAAACAAAATGAGCCTGACGAAAATATGTAGAAAGCTCGGAGCTGATAGTCTGGGGTTCATCAGCCTAGACGGGTTGATGAAAGCTTGTGACAAGTGCATGTTATCCTTTTGCACAGCCTGCTTTACAGACAATCAAGTTCGGCAAACCGGCAACATGCATGATATGAAGGAGAAATAACGGATGTGCAGATCGTCCTTGACTTTACAAAAGGCGTGGGGTTTCAGTTCAAAAATATACGCAAAAAGTGTAAGAGCACATACAGAAAGGAGGCTTTGGAATGAATGAGCTGTACCTGATTCTAGAAAACGGCATGGTTTTCCGGGGGCAAAGCTTTGGCAGCGCGGGGGATGTAATCGGTGAAATTGTCTTCACGACCGGCATGACCGGGTATCTGGAAACACTTACAGATCCAAGTTATCATGGGCAGATCGTTCTCCAAACCTTCCCGCTGATTGGAAATTACGGCATCATTCCGTCGGATTTTGAAAGCACATCGGCCGGTCCACTGGCCTATATCGCAAAGACACCATGTCATAACCCCTCCAATTTCCGAAGCCAGAGCAAACTTGACACTTTTTTGAAGCAAAAGGGCATTGTCGGCCTATGCGGTATTGACACAAGGGCGCTGACGAAAATCATCAGAGAGTATGGGGTGATGAACGGAAGGCTCACAGAAATCCTACCAGAGCATGTTTCTCTCGAAGAAATCGTTGCATACAGGATAGAAAAGGCAATACAGCACGCTTCCTGCACGAAACCGATCCTTCACAAAACCGAAAATGCATGCTATACCGTTGCATTGTTGGATTATGGTTTGAAGGAAAACATCAAACGTGAGCTTCTAAAACGTGGATGTGATGTATGGGTCCTCCCCTGTAATACTTCCCCGGAAGAACTGATGCGGCTGCAAGTAAGCGGTATTATGCTTTCAAACGGTCCCGGTGACCCTGCTGAAAATACCGGCATCATTGAAAACCTAAAAGTGCTGATGAAAAGCGGTATCCCGATCTTTGGCATCTGCCTGGGTCATCAGCTGCTGGCTCTGGCCAACGGTTTTGAAACTCACAAGATGAAATTTGGCCATCGTGGAACCAACCAGCCGGTAAAAGACTTAAAAAGTGGACGGGTTTACATCAGCAGTCAGAATCACGGATATACCGTAACCATAGACAGCATCGACTCAACCGTTGCTGATTTGTGGTATGTCAATGTCAACGACCAAACCCTGGAGGGGTTATGGTATAAACACGCCCCGGTATTCTCGGTGCAGTTCCATCCCGAAGCGTGTGGCGGGCCGCAGGATACCGCTTTTCTGTTTGACTTATTCATAAAACAGATGGAAGGAGTATCCTATGCCGCTGGATAGAAGCATCCAAAAGGTTTTGCTCATTGGTTCGGGACCGATTGTGATAGGCCAGGCTGCGGAATTTGATTACGCAGGAACACAGGCTTGCCGTGTGCTGCGTGAGAACGATATAGAAATTGTTTTGATCAACCCCAACCCCGCCACGATCATGACCGACAGGAATATTGCAGATAAAATTTATATTGAGGCGTTAACCCCGACTACGGTTATGCGGATCATCATGAAGGAACGTCCCGACAGCATTCTGTCCGGACTTGGAGGCCAGACCGGGCTTACGCTCTGCATGCAGCTTGCACGGGATGGGTTCCTTGACAAGATGAACATAAGGCTCTTGGGCAGTTCACCCGAAACCATTGATATGGCTGAGGACAGACAATTATTTAAACAGACAATGCAAAAAATTGGTCAGCCGGTAGTCCGATCAGTCATCGCCAATGACCTGAACACTGCACTCAGATACGCCAGTGAAATGGGTTATCCCGTTATCGTGCGGCCAGCCTTTACGCTTGGTGGCAGTGGCGGCGGTATTGCTCAATGCAGGGAAAAGCTTACCGAGATAGCGACAAGTGGTCTATCCCTCTCCCCCATCCATCAGATTCTTGTGGAAAAATCCGTTGCCGGATGGAAGGAGATCGAGTTTGAGGTCATGCGGGACAAGGCAGGCAATGCAATAACTGTCTGTTCGATGGAGAACTTTGATCCGGTGGGTGTCCACACCGGTGACAGTATTGTCATTGCACCAGCCATCACACTGTCCGATAAGGAATATCAAATGCTGCGCACTGCGGCTCTGGATATTGTTCATGCCCTGGGCGTTGAGGGTGGCTGCAACTGTCAGTTTGCGCTGAATCCTGAAAGCTTTGATTATGCCGTCATTGAGGTAAATCCACGCGTATCACGTTCTTCTGCTTTGGCAAGTAAAGCCACCGGGTACCCCATTGCAAAGGTGGCAACAAAAATCGCCATAGGCTATACACTGGACGAAATCATCAATAACGTTACCGGAAACACCTATGCGGCCTTCGAGCCAGCGCTTGATTATGTGGCTGTCAAGCTTCCAAAATGGCCGTTTGATAAGTTTGTTCATGCCAAAAGGGATTTGGGAACTCAAATGAAGGCCACAGGAGAGGTGATGGCCATTGCAGATACCTTTGAGGAAGCGCTGTTGAAGGCGGTACGCGGTGTAGAAATCGGGCTGGACAATCTTGAAATGCCCCAGCTGCAAGTTAAGAGCGATGAAGAAATACGAGTTTTGCTACACACCGTAACCGACGAGAGACTGTTCGTGCTCCATGAGGCCATCCAGCGAGGAGTCAGTATTGATGAACTGCATCAGATCACAAAGGTTGACCGCTGGTTTTTGAATGGCCTGAAAAATATCGGGAATCGTGAGAAAAAGCCGCTCGTCTATAAAATGGTGGACACCTGCGGAGGTGAATTTGCTGCGAAAACGCCTTATTTCTATTCCATTCAAAACGGTACTGAGAATGAAGCCCTTCCGGTGGTTGAAAAATCAGAAAAGCCGCGTATTGTGGTGCTGGGCAGCGGACCGATCCGAATCGGTCAGGGAATTGAGTTTGACTACGCTTGCGTCCATTGTGTATGGACACTAAAACAGCTTGGCTACGAGGTCATTGTAATCAACAACAATCCCGAAACGGTTTCGACGGATTTTGACACCGGTGATCGGCTTTACTTTGAGCCGCTGTGCATCAATGATGTGATGAGCGTTATTGAGGTCGAGAAGCCCGTTGGCGTTGTGGTCGCTTTTGGCGGTGGTACCGCCATCAAATTGACGAAAAAGCTGCATGAATGCGGCGTACCAATTATCGGGACATCTACTGACAGCATTGATATCTGCGAAGACCGGGAACGGTTTATTGCATTGCTGGACGGGTTAAATATCCCCAGTCCGCAAGGCTTATGCGTGATGTCTGAACCGGAAGCACAGACTGCTGCAGAGAAGCTTGGATTCCCTGTACTTCTCCGTCCATCCTACGTGTTGGGTGGACAAAACATGGTCATCGCTTTTGACCCGGCAGACATTACCGAATATATGGAAATCATATTGCGACAGAAGCAGGAAAACCCGGTGCTGATAGATAAGTATCTGTCAGGGCGGGAGATTGAAGTCGATGCCATTTGCGACGGTATAGATGTATTAATTCCTGGGATTATGGAACATATTGAGCGCACGGGCATACATTCGGGTGATAGCATCGCCGTTTATCCAGCAGTCAATATTGAGGATGAATTGGCAAATCGGATTTTTGAGGTGACCCGAAAGTTATGCCTGGCATTACAGGTAAAAGGCCTTGTCAATATTCAGTATGTTCTCTACCAAAATGAAATTTACGTCATTGAGGTGAATCCCCGTGCATCAAGGACAGTGCCATACATCAGTAAAGTCACAGGTGTGCCCATGTGCGAACTGGCTACCCGTGTCAGCGTAGGTGAGCAGTTGTCTTCTCTCGGCTACAGTTCGGGTATTGCCAAAATTCCCCCGTATGTAGCGGTGAAGGTTCCTGTGTTTTCTTTTGAAAAACTCACGGGCGTAGACACCCATTTAGGACCCGAAATGAAATCCACCGGTGAAGTACTGGGAATCGGGAAAAACCTTGAGGAAGCGTTATATAAAGGGCTTTTAGCCGCAGGCTACAAGCTTCAAAAACGCGGTGGAGTACTGATTACTGTACGGGATAGCGACAAGCCGGAAATCGTTCCTATTGTCAAAAAACTTTCGGAGTTGGGTTTTTCACTGTATGCCACCTGTGGCACGGCGAACCTTCTTAAAAGCAAAGGCTTTGTGGTGCAGACAGTAGGAAAAATCCATGATAACGTCCCGAACAATACAGTTTCGTTGCTTGAAAGCGGAAAAATCAACTATATCATTTCCACTTCGACCAAGGGCAGGAATCCTGCCTCCGATGGCTTGAAAATCCGGCGGAAGGCATGTGCGTTGGGAATCCCATGTCTGACGTCAGTGGATACTGCGAACGCACTGGTGGATAGCCTGCTTTCCGGCTATAGTGAAATCAATACTGAGCTTATCGATATTAACCAATTAAGGAGGGAGCGCATGAAACTGCCGTTTACAAAAATGCAGGGCTGTGGTAACGATTATATTTACATCAACTGCTTTGATCTTGAAATAAATTCACCTGAATCACTGTCGGTACTGCTTTCTGACCGGCACTATGGCATAGGCGGTGATGGCATTGTACTGATTTTGCCATCCGACGTGGCCGATGCAAAAATGAGGATGTTCAATCTTGACGGCAGTGAAGGAAAGATGTGTGGTAACGCCATCCGCTGTATCGCAAAATATTTGTACGATTACCAAGTTGTGCGCAAGCTGAAAATGGACATTGAAACCCTCTCCGGCATAAAACAATTAACCCTTTATACAAAAAACCGAATGGTATCTTCGGTGCGGGTTGACATGGGGCGGGCTGAACTAAACCCGGCTAAGATACCGGTTCGGCTTCCTGGAGAAAGTGTTGTTGCAAGGCCCATAATGGTCGGCGGCAAAGAATATGTCATTACGTGCGTATCCATGGGCAACCCCCACTGTGTTGTGTTCTGTGACAATGTTGACAGATTGAATCTGACGGAACTTGGTCCGCTGTTTGAAAATAATCCCTTGTTTCCTGACAGAATCAATACGGAATTTGTGGAGCGGATAGACAAAAATCATCTGAAAATGCGGGTCTGGGAGCGTGGCAGTGGCGAAACTCTGGCTTGTGGTACGGGAGCATGTGCCTCGGCTGTGGCGGCGGTTCTATGCGGATACTCCGATAAGGATACTGATATTCTGCTTACGTTGCGAGGCGGTGAGCTTACAGTTCGTTATACCGAGGATGGCGTATATTTAACGGGTGAATGCAAAAAAGTGTTTGAAGGAACGGTGGAAATATAACGAACATAAAAAGTTGGAACAGTGAAAGAAGAATGAGGTGAAGCTTATGACAAAATACATCTTTGTAACCGGCGGGGTTGTATCTGGCCTTGGAAAAGGCATTACCGCTGCTTCCTTGGGTAGGCTTTTAAAACAGCGCGGCCTAAAGGTGGCAGCTTTGAAGCTGGACCCATACATGAATGTTGATCCAGGCACGATGAGTCCATTCCAGCATGGCGAGGTATTTGTTACCGACGATGGTGCTGAAACCGATCTGGATCTTGGACATTATGAGCGTTTTATCGATGAGAACCTGACCCATCTTTCCAACCTAACCTCGGGTAAGGTGTATTGGAATGTTTTGAATCGAGAGCGCAGGGGTAGTTATTTGGGTCAGACGGTACAGGTTATCCCCCACATCACCGGGGAGATCAAAAGCTTTATTTATAGCGGGGCCGAGAACAGCGGGGCCGACGTAATGATTACCGAGATCGGCGGCACCACCGGTGACATTGAAAGCCAGCCGTTTTTAGAGGCCATCCGCCAAATTTCACTTGAGGTTGGCGTTGAGCATTGCCTGTTTATTCATGTAACTCTGATCCCGTATTTGAAAGCCTCCGGGGAGCATAAATCCAAACCGACACAACACTCGGTAAAAGAACTGCGTGCAATGGGTATATCGCCGAATATTATCATAGCCAGAGCTGATGACCCACTCGATGACGAAATTAAGGAAAAAATCTCTCTGTTCTGCAACGTGAAGCCTGATTGTGTTATTGGAAACATGACGGTACGATGTCTGTATGAAGCGCCGTTGATGTTGCATCAGAATGGACTGGACAGAGTAGTCTGCCGGGAACTCCATCTTGATGCTCCCGAGCCGGATTTATCCGAATGGCAAGCCATGATCGAGAGGATTACGGCCAGGAAGCATGAAGTGACCATTGCCATAGTGGGCAAATATGTTCGGCTTCACGATGCCTATTTATCTGTCATCGAGAGTTTGAACCACGCAGGGTTTGACCTGGGCACAAACGTTCATATCCGTTGGATAGACAGTGGAGAAGTAACAGGCGAAAATGTGCAAAAGCTTCTAAACGGCGTAAATGGAATGATTGTTCCGGGTGGATTCGGTGACCGTGGCATCGAAGGGAAAATTGCTGCATGCAGGTACGCCAGAGAAAACAAGATTCCCTTTTTAGGCATATGCTTAGGGCTTCAGGTTGCTGTCATTGAGTTTGCCCGGCATGTTGCGGATCTGAAGGGGGCCCATTCAAGCGAGTTTTGTGAAACCACCCCCTATCCCGTCATCGATACGATGCCCGATCAAATCGGCGTCACGCAAAAAGGCGGCACCATGCGCCTTGGTGCTTATCCCTGTACAATTGCTCCAGACACTTTAATGCTCACGTTATATGGCACCAACCAAATCAGCGAACGACACCGTCACCGTTTTGAGGTAAACAATGATTACCGGAAACTTTTAGCAAAAAATGGGCTGCGCTTTTGCGGCACATCACCAAATGGCACACTGGTAGAAGCGGTGGAATTACCACGTCAGATACATCCATTTTATATTGGCGTGCAATTTCACCCCGAATTTTTAAGCCGACCGAACAAACCACATCCGTTGTTTTTAGGGTTTGTCAAGGCAGCGCAGGCACCTGTGTAGATTCACTTGTTCAGGGAGGGTAATATGAACATCAATTATAACTATAATAATCTAAAAGAAAGTTATCTGTTTTCTCTTATTGATAAAAAGCTGAATGAGTACAAAGCACAGAATCCTGGGAAGGATGCCATCCGGCTTGGTATCGGTGATGTGACATTGCCACTTGCACCGGTCATTGTGGAAGCAATGCAGCGTGCCGTACTCGAAATGGGTGAGCGAAGCACCTTTCGTGGATATGGCGAGGAGCAAGGCTATGCTTTTCTAAGGCAAGCCGTTTGTGCATATTACGCAAAAAAGGGCGTAGCACTGTCAGACAGCGAAGTTTTTATCAGCGACGGCGCGAAAAGCGACCTCGGAAACATCCTTGATATTTTCAGCATAAACAACACAGTGCTTATTCCTGACCCCGTTTATCCAGTCTATGTGGATACCAATATCATGGCCGGGCGTAAAATCATCTATGTGAACGGGAACGAAGAAAACTCCTTCTTACCCCTTCCAGATAAAAACGTAAAAGCAGACATCATCTATCTGTGCTCCCCCAATAATCCCACAGGGGCAGTTTATAACAAAAAACAACTGGAGAGCTGGGTGTCCTATGCCCTGGAGCAAGACGCAGTCATTCTTTTTGACAGTGCATATGAAATATTTATCCAGGATCAATCGCTGCCAACCAGCGTATATCAGATTGAGGGGGCGCGGAAATGTGCCATTGAGTTTTGCTCGCTATCAAAAACAGCCGGATTCACAGGGACGCGGTGCGGTTATACAGTGATTCCCCATGAACTGAACCGCGACCAGGTGTCATTGAATAAGTTATGGCTCCGGCGCCAGACAACGAAATTCAATGGGGTACCCTATATTGTGCAGCGAGGTGCAGAAGCAGTGTTTTCTGATGAAGGGCTTAACCAGATCAAAGCAAATATCGCCTATTATATGCAGAACGCCAAATTGATTGCCAACACGCTGAAAAAACTTGGCATTTGGTCTATCGGCGGTGAAAATTCCCCGTATATCTGGCTGAAATGTACGGATGGCATGTCTTCATGGGACTTCTTTGATTATCTTCTTACCCAATTTGGCATCGTTGGTACTCCAGGTGCAGGTTTCGGCGCAAACGGCGAGGGTTTTTTCCGCCTCACAGCTTTTGGTGACAGAGGGAATATCCTGCGGGCTATGGGAAAACTAACCAGACATGGAGATCAAACAATGTGACAGGTGTGAATCTGATCTTCCAGCAAGCACAGAGAGGCTATTGAGATGACCTCTCGGTATATCGGGGTCATATGACCAGGCAGGGGGCTTAGGAGCATTTGATAAAAACTAAATACCATTTCAAACTTCAATACTGTATTTTCCACCAGCCTCTCTTTTAACAAGCCCTTTCATTTCAAGACTTAGTAAGAGACGATGTAAAAGAGGCAGCTCCAAACTCATTTTTTCCTGAATTTCATCGATTTGTAGAGATTCAATAGATAGCATATCGATAATACTTTGCTCATCCTGGTCCAGTATTTCGGTTATGCTCTTCTGGCTCCGATAGCTTTCCAGATCCAATACGGATTTTTCTTTCAGGTTTTGAAACCAGTAGACTTCTTCGAGGATATCCTGAACCGAAGTAACAAGCTTTGCTCCATCCTGGATCAATTTATTCGTTCCTCTGCTGTTGATGCTGATCACATTGCCGGGCAGGGCATAAACATCTCGGCCCTGTTCAAGCGCAAGCTTTGCCGTTATCAGAGAACCGCTTTTTTCCCCTGCTTCAACCACAAGTATCCCAACAGACATTCCGCTGACAATCCTGTTACGGATGGGAAAATGATGGGGCGCAGGCAAGACACCAGGGGGATATTCGGAGATGACGGCTCCTTTTTCAATAATTCGAGCCATTAGGTTCCGGTTTTCGGGTGGATAAACAATATCCAGCCCGCAGCCAGATACCGCGATGGTTCTGCCTTTAGCTGACAGTGCACCAAGATGCGCCGCAGTATCAATACCCCTGGCCATGCCACTGGTAACACAGATATGGTATTGGGATAACTCTGATGAGATCTTTTTGGCAATGGAGACACCATACCCTGATGCCTTTCGTGATCCGACTACCCCCACAGATGGCTCATCGTTCAGCAGATTACCCTTAACATAAAGACATACGGGTGGATCGACGATGTTTTTCAATAAATGCGGGTAATTGTCATCGTCAAGGGTTACAACCTGAATACGCTGCTGTTCCAGTTTCTCCATGGTCTGGTTCACAGCAGCCCTTGGTGCAGGTGACAGAATGGCGTTAATGTTATCACGGCTTAGGATACCGGTTTGGGCCAATGCTACAGAGTCAGCCTGGAAAATCTTAGCAGGAGAATCAAAAAATCTTAGTAGCTCTACTTTTTTTCTGGTAATAATGCCCTGAAGATTGGCCAGCCAAATCCACTCTTTTAATTCAGGCTTCATGGTTTACTCCTTTTTTCGAATATCATTGCGCTGATCAACAGCCGATTATATGAATGTTCATGCCTTCACTATCCTATGTGTTCCGGGAATGATTCCCCTCTTTGAAACAGAAATGCTTCTGACAGGGGCCTTCGGGCATTTGATAAATCATTATAAAGGGCCTCTGTTGCAGAGGATAATAAGATGGCGTCTATCATCGAAATAAACTTCTGTCAAAGGCCCTGTACTGAATGGCTTCTGCAATATGTATGGTATTAATGTTCTTTGCCGATTCCAAATCTGCAATGGTTCTGGCAACCTTCAATATCCGGTTATGTGCCCTCACCGTAAGGTTCAATTTCAAATATGCATCCGATAACAAGGCGGTCTCTTCATCCCCCAGATGACAATACTTTTTTATCATCGCATGAGACATCTGGGCATTGCAATAGATTCCTTTACCGGAAAAGCGTTTTTGCTGGATGGCCCGAGCATTGTTCACCCGTCTGCGAATTTCCCTGGAGGATTCGGATTTTTCCTGTTCATCGCTCAACTCCTGATATTTCAGTGTCGGTACCTCTACCTGAATATCCAGCCTGTCCAGCAACGGACCAGAAAGCCTTCCCAGATAATT
>JAAYKJ010000117.1 GCA_012522505.1 Clostridiaceae bacterium | reverse complement strand
TGACAGAGATCCGGGATCTATTGAAAGAAAAAAACAGTGAAGCAATGGACTAATATACTGTGAAATCTTGATAAGGTGATGCTATCAGCACCTATTATCTTCGCCCGTTACCACATCGGTAACGGGCGATTATTCTCCTGATACGGCTTACGACTGTTTGGCAATAGTCAGCCTTCAAATCGATTAATTACGCCATAGAAAGCATAAAACTAAAAGTAAGCCGAACCTCCGCAGGCGACCCACGAGACCACAATAGCCGTTATTAGTGACCCAAGATATACTTTACCTGTCTTGCGGTAGAAATATGTAGCTACAAAAAACAGCACGAAAAATTGCGGAAAAATAAGTACAAGGGCACTCATAAACGGACCGTCGAATATTGAAAGCCCAGTTAACGCCCAACCCGTTCCATATCCAAGTATGAATGGAACATATTCGAAAAGCGATACAATAACCAGACCTCCCAGCATCACATATACATTTTTCAGCCACCAGACAAGCTGTGTTTTTGCAGGGCATTCATACTCTTTCAGGCGCATCTGGCCAAAAAGTCTAACTCCTCCGTTAAACAGGAAAAACAGAAGAAAGAACGGAAGGTACAATAAGAATTGCAGAAAACGGCCTGTTGTAAACGGTCGCAGGAAAGGCCAGATAAACCTGAGATCGGTATTGAAAAAGTGATAACCAATCGTTGTTAAAGCATATAGCAGAACGAACATGATGGCTGCCATAAGGGTGGTTTTGCCCACTATCTTCCAGTCTATCACTGTCTTATCCCTGTCGAAGGATAAACCTAAGTCATATAAGGTAACGCCAAGCTGTTTTCCTTCCCCCTTTTTATACCATCGATAGAACATGAAAAACGCGATAACAAACAGTAGATCCAACCAAAGGATCAGCCCTCCGGCCATCAGTGTCTGGAAAAGGCTGTCCGGATACGGAAATAGACCATGCCCTAATTGTGTTACAAAGGGATAAAATATCGCACTTAGTAAAATACTTGCTATCGCCATTCTATGCCAGCTTTTCTTTGATGCCGTATACCTGTCCGGAAGAGGTTGAGCCACTGGAGCAAAGAATTTTATAGTAAGAAGGAATGAACATAGTGGCAGCAATGAAATCACCGCAGCTAACAGAGCAAACCCCATTAGTAGCTCTCTCGCCATATACACCAAATCCGAAGGAGGTATATTTGGTTCAACCCCCAATGCGGTTGTAAACCATTCCATCGCAGTAGAGATTCCTGCCTTACTATGCGTAACCCCTCTATGAACCGTATTCAAAAATTCCATCCGCCTGGCCGTACCATCGGTAAAACTACCATAAGTTTTATTCCATTCAACCGGAGCGTCCTGACCGGAAAATGTTTTATAACGCAATTCGCTTTCATTTAAATTTTCTGTTGTTAGCTCATAATCTCTGAAATAATCAAACTCGTCATATTTTGCCTGAAGAAGCAATACGTTTCGGAATGTAACATTTCCGCCTGTATCACGAACAGGTCCTTCCACTTCACCGCACTGAATGACGATTGCAGCATGTTCGGGGTTTTCGGCAGCAACCGTGTACGCGCTCCATGTTCCCATGGAATGACCGGTTATTGCAACCTTGTCAGCCAACACATACTCACGTGATTGAAGCCATCGGAAAGCAGCCGTTCCCCCCATCGAAGAATCAATTATACCATCAACCTGATGATAGTTCAGGCTTGAAAAACTCATAAACATCTTAAATCGGTTTGGACCGCTTTTGGATAGATCGTAACCTCTGTTGCGCATTCCAATCGGACTTTCTCCGTGGCCAAACTCGTCAATCGAGAGTGCGACAATTTTACGCCGCGCCAGTTCAACCGCAAATGCAGCTGAAGTATCCTTATCATTCTGATATCCGTGCATAAGAAGCACTGCAGGAGCAGGGTTGGAGCTGTTCACTCCCTCTGGCAGATAGAGCTTTGCAGCAACATACGTTGATATTCCATTGTTTGTCGTAATCGGTATCTTGACCTGTTGTACACTGACCTTTCCGAAATCACTTTCAATGTAAGATGCAACGAAGGTGGACATAACAGACAAAAAAATACAAACAATAAAAACAAGCAAGGTTTTAGTTCTTTTTTTCTTCACCATAATACCCCCTCTAAACAAATTGTTTTTTGTTTACTTCGAAGCTAATCGATTAATGATTGCCTTTGCCTAATATATCCGGCTCGGAACGATCTTGCCTGTTGCCCTAGAAGTGACATGGATGTGCTTGATATGCTTGCTTTATTTTATCATATAGCATAAAAAAACCCAATTGCTTCAAGTTCACGCTAAAAGATACTCCATGAAGCCACGAAGCGTAGGTTTCGTTATACACATCTATATCTCAAGTATTAGAGTTTCAATCTCTTTTATCGTCATCCCAATCAACCTCGCATTATTGTTACCCTCATGATAAACTATAAAGCAGGTTTACAGTCAAGTGATTATTCGAAAAAAGTGGTAAAGTAAACGCATTAACCCTTTCTAACCTGTGACGAAAACGCTGATAACGGTAAAATTCTGTTAAGACAGATAAGTAATGCTCCAAGCGAAGCAGGTATAATGGAAGATATCAGTATAGCAGCAGATCTTATCGTTTCAATGTCATATGCTACCTGAGATTGTATATCCCCTGCCTTCACCATCAAATCTCTCATGATAAAACCGATACCAAAGAATCGCGGGTTATTTATATATATTAACTGAGCCATATATCCCCCCCAGGTTGAGACAAAAAACAGACCAACAATTGTAATGAGAGGTAAGAGTGCTTCTTTTATGTATGCAGAAGGAGTGGGTACTTCGTTCTCAAACTTCCCTGATACAGAGAAGTGCAACCCAAATGCGCCGATAACAGATAAACTTGATTGCAGTATAACAGCAAAATAGTTGTTAAAAAGTCCGATGTTTCTAAAAAATACAAATTCACCAACGATATTATTTGTTAATGTCATCACAAACAATAGAATCAGGGGGTAGATTTTTGTTTTCGTTGTCAGAGGATACGCAAGCGTTATCGTTAAAAAACCATAAATAATGCATGAGATCAGGCAGTATATCAAGCTATTCAAGATAGCAGACACAAATACTGTATTTGAAAACACCACTCGTATTCCTTCAAAAGAAGAAGTATATTCACCCAACAAGGAAGGGAAAAATACCCCGGCTGCAATGCCGATAGATCCCAGTGCCACGAAGAAGAACCCAATGATTGAAATGATTGAGCTTGTTTTACGATTCACCTTGTCGGTTAATGTGCTGACCAGCCCTTTTAGTTCTGGTAGTAAGAAATACAGAAGAAAGTAGAGCCCAATATTAACCAATAGTTGGACGACAGTCTTTACAACCCATACAGCACTGCTTGGCGACAATGACATCTGCGCTAATCCGGTGCGATAAGTATATGTATCCAGTGCATCAGCCTTTCCAGCAATCAAAGGATTAGATAGCATGTTTAGTAATTCCAAATCAGGGGATAGGAACATTGTTGCACGAACAAAAGCATATATAAGGATTACTGTAAAAATCCTATCATAATTCGCACCCTTTTGTTCACAAGCCAGAACACCAATGATAACCGGAATGTAGACGTTTCTTATTGCCTCTGCGAATGCGAAAATTAGCGTAAAGTATTCTTGATCTGCCAGGAATGGCTGTGGTTCTGCTCCAAATGACAGAAGGATCTGGTTGAAAACTCCACCACCTACAGACAATGCTCTCATGATAATTCCAACAAATGAGGCGACCGGAATAAATGCGGGTATGGATATTATGACGATGGCGATGGTTTTGAGTATGCGGTTTGGCATGTTTGAAATACAAAGAATAAGTAAAGCGGCGAAAAAACAAGTGAACAAAATAGCAAAAAAACTCATTCTAAAGGTATTTCCAAATAATCTGGCAAAATTAACTGAGTTAAATAAATCAGTGTAATTTTTAAGACCTACAGATGGGCTGTTAAAAAGACCTAAGGTTAATTTATATTCTTTCATTGAGAGTATTAGCGTATTGATTGCAGGTAAAAGCCTATAAACAAACAGAAGAATCAAAGATGGAACAGCAATGATAAATGGTACAGTCTTTTTATTCATGAGATGAACCTCCTTAACAGGTAGAAACCGAATGCATCAGCCTGGTGTCTTCATGTGACGGCATCCAACAATGTAAGATACTGATTAGATAAAAACCATGCTGCACGCAAGAGTAGGCTTTTTGTATGTTTTTACCATACGATTATATTATATCTGATTAAGAAAAACTTTACAAACGAATCCTTCTTATGTTTCCATGCCTTCAGCATCATTAGCACTTCAGCTCCATCCCAACGGAAACCCCCACTTATCGAAGTGGGGGTCTTTGACTTCATTCCTGTTTTCGCGCCAGATGATACAGGGCTTCAAGACTATTTATGGGTCGATTGAAAATCAGCGCCTTTCATTTTTCTATCCTGGAGCATTACATTCATCCTGCATGTCAATAATAAAGCCAGATGACCATGTAAACCGCCGACCAGTCCTTCCACAGCAGATCTAAGCAATGATAAAACGTCCGGTGTGCTACCCAAAACAATACAAGTTAAGAGGCCAACAAGGATTCCGAGCATGGAATGGATGAGTCCCAATTGAATCCATTTAAGCGTACGGTTCATAACAACGGGAATGAAATAACCAAACGGGATAAAAAATATAAAAGAAAAAGGTAGAGTTTCATTAAAGTTGATTTTCATGGGAATAGTTTTATATGCTGTGCCAGAGCTGCTAAACGTTCCCATGACGCCAGACATGGGGAAATAAGAAATAATTGCGACGATTACAATAATCAATAGGCCTACGAATATGCTATATGTACTTCGATATAAGGATAAAGCATCCCGCAGCTTCTTTTTGAAATCAACCGAGTCGCCGAATGTTCCAATTGCTTTTTGTACGGCCTCTTTCTCTGGTAAACCATCATGAACATATTCCAGCTTCAGTGATTCAAGATGATCCATAAATTCTTCGGACAATTCATTCTTCTTCTTTTGACTGATTTTCAAACCATCGATTATTGAATGGATATACTTATTAAATTCGTGCATGAAAACACCTCCTTGCAGGATTTAATGAGATCGTTCAGCAAATCCCATTCCTTTAATTTAGCTGCTAAATTCCTTTTTCCTTCTTCGGTTATTGTATAATATTTACGCCTGCTTCCTGATTCAGAATCTCCCCAATATGATTTTAAGTATTTCTGTTTTTCCAGCCTTTGAAGTGCGGGATATAACGTACCTTCGCTCATAGAATACAATTCATTGCTTTTTTCTTTTAGTTTTTTCGCAATTGCATAACCATATAAATCTTCTTTTTCAAGTAACGACAACAGAAGAATGTCAATACTGCCCCTAAGGAGTTCTTTATTCATATTTCCTCACCTCCACTCTATTTTTTACTATATTGTAACACGATATACATCGCTATGCAAAGTATTTTTTTCTTAACCAAGTATTTTTTTATTCATGACTTCGAAGGTCTCTTTCGAGTATTGCGCGGTGTATGAGCCTACGCAGAAGACAGGCTATATGCCAGATTGGAACACTCTTTTGCTGTCCGGACTCGCTCAATTCATTCTTGCCCGATTGACCAATTTAACGATTTCATACCAAAACACTGCAGCAGCAGCGATGCCTACCGTAGCAAGGAACTGCCCTGCTGTGAGCGGTGTAAGCTTCAAAAAATTTGCGAGTGGCGTATAAAGAATAATTCCCAACATAAGTAATGTTCCGATGTTGACAGCCCACATAACCCAATCCTTTGAAAGACGTGTGATGGACTTAATCACAAACTCGCGATCAGAACTGATCACCTGAACAAGAAACAAATTGGATATCATGATAATGGTCAGCCCCATTGCACGAGCAACAGGTGCATTATCAGGGGTCCCGGCAAGTACAGTATAGTACGTGCCAAAGGATGCAGCAAAAACAACAAGTCCCTGTATCACGCTTTTCAATAAAGTTGACAGGTTCAGAAGCTTTTCCCTTGGATCACGGGGTTTCCGATCCATAATATCCGCTTCAGCTGGCTGGCGTTCCAATACAACAGAGCAGGTTGGATCAATCAGAAGCTCAAGTAAAACAACATGCAAAGGCAGGAGCATCAGTGCAGTCGGAGCAATACCGAGTATAGGGGCCAGCAATGATGAAAACGCAATCGGGATATGTATGGTAAACACATATCCTACTGCTTTCCGGATATTGTCATAAATCCTTCGTCCATCTTTTATAGTTTCAACGATGGTAGTGAAATTATCATCCATCAAAATCAGGTCAGCTGCTTCCCGAGAAACCTCACTTCCACGCTTACCCATAGCAAT
>JAAYKJ010000116.1 GCA_012522505.1 Clostridiaceae bacterium | reverse complement strand
CGAGGTTATCTGCTGCCAGTGAAAAGGCTCGGGTTAATATCACCGCCGCTTCCTGCCGGCTGATCACCGCTTCCGGGTTCATGTTTCCGTTGTTATCACCGCTGATGATCCCTGCCTGATAAGCCTTCGCAATCTCTGCGGCATACCATGCCCCTGCCTTTACATCCGGAAAGCTTTTTTCCGATGTTATTTGATAGCCGAATATACGATTTAACAGGGTTACAAATTCGGCTCGGGTAATACTGTCATTCGGGCCAAATCGGCCGTCACCATAGCCCTTTGCCAAGCCCTGATTCACCCATTTTAGGATCACGGCTTCTGCCCAATGGGCTTTGATATCCATCAGCTCCTCCTGGCTTGATGCTAAGGAAACAGCGGGCGGTAATGAAAACAATGCGCACAGGATGCATATGCTCAATAGCAAAGCAAACCATCGCACCTTCTTATTTTTTGTTTTTTGAACCATAAACCGCATAGGAACATACCTCCATATAACAACATCTAAGACTATAGACATTTGTGATGGTTTTGTTATGTCAGAATTTGCATATGCAATTATGGTTGTTTGCAGTTACCAACAATCGTTGCTATTTCTATAAGCCACAACCATAATCAAACAATCTACAGCCAAGGAAGAAAGAATAATAAGAAATACCTAAGAAACAAAGAAGTTTTCAATGATGAACTCAAATATAACACACTGTTTTAACCATTTTTTTGCATTATATTGACTATCTCTCAAAATATCACACTTTTATTGATGATGTCAATCCATTTATCATCAATGAATCAGAAGACCCCTACCTCTAAGCTACCTTATTCACGACAGTGAAAGCATAGGTGGGGGATGATTAACAATTCAAAAGAATTGTTTTCTGTCAAATGTTGTAATATTATGCTCTTAGCGCTATAATTGGAACGTTTGTTCTGTACAGATGGGAGGTAAACAATATGCCAAACTACAGGACAATGAGTATTCATATTAAGAACGGACATAAACTATATACATATTTAAAAGACATATTCCTAAAGGTGAATAACCTATACAACACAACCAATTTCTTTGTAAGATCCCAACTGCTGCTTGTATTGGGCAAACCTTGTATAGAGATTATAGGAATGTCTCTTGTTATATCGAGGTGGGACAAGATACCTGTACCCTTGTCCCACCAGATTCAAATTCTTAATTGCTTTCTTCGCCCCATACTTTGGCCAACCGTTCAAACAATGCCAGAACCTCGGCACGGGAGATGGAGTTCTGCCACTTGCTTTCTCCGTTATTGCCAAGCAGAATTCCCTTATCCCTCAGGCATATGATGGACGGATAGAAATCCATCGGAACTCCGTTTTCAGGTTTTTCTGCTGCATTTGCTAATAGTGCAAACCAGTTAGGGTTATTTGTTTCAGCGCCCTCGGATCCACGTAAGAAAATAGTTTTTACGGTATCCGTAAAAGCAGGGTTTTCATTGGTTTTGGCCATGTTATGATACTTGCCGTCTTCGTGGATATCTTCATGCCAAAGGAAATTTGCCAGTGCATAAATGACTTCTCCGCGGGTCATGGGTTTTAGAAGAATATCTCTTGTGTATTGTTCAGGATAGATCATCCCGTCTTTGGCCGCAACCACATAATGGGTATACCAGTCGTTCCCGATTTGCTCTGCGAGGCGGATCCAGCTTTCGGCATCCCGCTCCGCATTCTGTCGGATCATTTCCTCCGATCTGTTGAACCGAGCCAGCATCGTTAAAACCTCGGCACGGGAGATCAGGTTGCCGCCCTTGAAGGTTCCGTCCGGAAAACCATTAATGAGCTTGCGGTATACCGCCAATGGAATGTGGGATGCAAACCACTCATCCCCACGGATATCAGGAAAGGTAAGCTTGGCCAACCCCCGCAGGTTCTCCTGATAACCGGCGGTAAGGGTTATGACCGGTTCTCTTTTCATCATAACACCGTAAGTGGGGTTCAGGCTGTTATCGCGAATATCGGCACTTTCATATAACAGTTCCAGAAGCCTGACCATTTCCGGGTAATCTGTGGTGATAAGATTTTCCGTTGAAGCTGGATCACCATTTGGATTCTGATTCTGCGTTGGCGCTTTGGTCGGTTTCGGTGTTATTGAAGGAGTCGGCTTCTTTGCAGGATCCGGTGTTGAACTCCCGCTCCCGCCAGACGTTGGCGGTTTTGAGCTTGGCTTTTTTGTAGGTGTTGGGCTGGGTTTTTGTGTCGGGGTCGGAGTCGGTGAAGATGTGGGTGTTGGTTCAGTAACTGTTTTGTTCACAGTAACCTGAATGCTTACTGTTAAAGGAATCTTGTTGGGATTTATCACATTCGGGGGCAAGTTCACCATTCCACTTATCTCAAAGGTTTGGCTTTCTTTACTTTGCGGATCATATGTACAGGAATCCATATTCCAGTTGACACTCGCCTGCAAGGAACCTCCATCCGTAACCATTGTTACTGTGGCTGGAAGCCCCAAAGCTGCTGCTGTTTTGGCCGTACCATTGGGAACACTCCCAACAGGTGTTGGTGTGGTAATACTTGCAAGTGTTTTATCTGTGAGGTCGTCTGCATATACTGTTACATTATCAGATGTTTTAATTGTCCGACCTTTTGTATTCACAACTCCAGCCGGAAGGGTAATCCTACCATTTATGTCAAAGGTCTGTGAGTTAATACTTGTGGGGTTATATGAACATTTTTCAACCTCCCACCTGATATCGGCGAACATTCTTCCACCATCGGTGGTTATTACAACCTGCTCCGGAAGCCCCAGTGCTTCTGCTGTTTTAGGTGTTCCGTTGGCGATACCGGTAATTTTAGCTGGGGCTGATATGCTCTCAAGAATCTTGTCTGAACCGGTCGCGGCATTAACTGTAACCGTTATTTCTGTTTTCAGTGGTATGCCCGTGGGGTTAATAACTCCTGTAGGAAGAAGGACATCCCCTGTAATTGAGAAGGTCTGTTCTTTGGCGTCTGAGGGCATATATGAACAGCTCTGCACGTCCCATGCAACATCCCCTTTTACAGCACCATTGTTGGTAAGCACTGTAATTTGTCCAGGTAACATCAGTGCTTCCGTTGTTTTAGCAGCACCATTTGCAATTGAGACAATTGGTGATGGATCAGCAATCAATTCCAGCGTAGTAGCTTCAGCTTCTTCCCGAATGATTATCTCGTGAGACATTGACGTGGTTGTATTTCCCTTTTTATCAGTTGCTATTGCTGAAACACTATAGGTACCGTTTGGAATATTGCTGATGTCCCATAAATAACGATACGTGTTTGTACTGCTGTCAAAAGGCATTGTTACGGCAGCCCCTATGCTTTGGCCGTCTACCTGGAATTGAACGGAACCTATTGTGTTTATACCAAAAGCCTTTGCTTTTAATTCAATTGTATTGGAGAGGTTCCTGGCTGAGATGCTTTCTGAAAATGGATAAGACACTATAACAAACGGAGGGGTGACTGCAGCGCCATCCGCTGTATACCTGTATGTATCCCACATGGATGCTACATAACTGCTTCTGTACAGACCCCCATCTCTGTGTGCACCATCTGTAGAATTAAAGCGCCCGAAACCCGCTATAGGAATACCGGTATCCTTATCCGGGCCATATGTGATTCCATAGTTACTGTTATTTCCGTCAAAAGGAGCTATTGGGTCGGGCTGTGTCCATTGCCCGTGTAAAACCCAGCGGTCAGCGTAGGTGCTGATCATCTCCCATTCATCCATGTTCCAGGCTTCCTTCAGAATCGGCATCAAATGCGTTGCTAATATTTCACCCTTATGAGACTGTGAAGTGACGATCTGGTATGAGCCAACAGCCCCTCCGTCAATATACCCATATGGATCCGGTACGGATTTGTTTGCACCGGGATCTCTTTTGTCAATATATGCCCAGTAAGTCTGCTCTACCCTGTTTATTCCCCGGGTTGCCCATAAAACAAGACCCTCTGTGTTCTTTCCCACCGTGAAGTTTCCCATACCATGGAAAAAAGTTGCTGCCTTGAGCTCCTCTTTAGCCTTTTGGATATCCAGCATAGTCGCAGCAAATGCAAGTACGATTCTGTGTCCTGGCTGATGCCCGCCCCCATCAGGCCATGTCTGGCCCAAATACATCGTATGGATATGGTCTATACCAACCTGCACAAAATTGATCAGCGCAGGCAGCTTATCTTCTATAGGGTCATTCATCATAAAACGTAATACAGCATTGTTTTGATCAGCCGTATTTTTAGGTTGATAATCCATCATATTATCCTGAGGACGAAGTGACCTTCCAATACCGCTCCTTTTATGATCCATCTGAAGAGAGCTGAACCGTTTCGCAATTGATTCCAAAGTAGGCATATTGGCAACCGGTTCATAGGAGGGCAATAAATCTGTCCTTAAGTCCGCAACCTTGTAAAATGGCTTTTCGGTTCCCACATAGGGAGGGCGGAACACTGCCCGGCCATTGTCTGACGGAACTACATCCACAACTGTCAATACAACTGCTTTCTTTATGCACGGCCTGTTTATCCCTGAAGGTGTCGTTTTTACAATAGACAGTGTCTTTTCAGCGGTATATGGCAAACCGGGAACAAGGCTGGGATCAAAGCCTCCGCCATAGCCGCCATCCTGAAAACCATGTCCGCCTTCCACGACAGGATTGACCTCCCATCCGTTGTTATGTCCGTCATAATCAGGGCTAATCTTCGTTATGGTTACCGGAGCCAGTACCCAGAAATCACCATTGGCAAACTTTCCAATCGTCCGTTCTTCACTGAAATAAAAAGTTATCCCATCCTTCGTTATTTCTGTTGCCTGTTTCGTCTGTCCCACCGTAAGGGCTGTGCCGGTTTCCTCTGCAAATGTCTGATAAGAAACCGGCAAGCCGCTTTCGATTATGATAATGCCTAATAAAATGATACAAATTGCATTTACAATCCTTTTCATCGTGAAATCCTCCTTCTATTAACTTTCATTTTCTCAGTTTTTCTCGCTCATTCTTAGAATTTCACTTTTTTTAAAGAGAGTTCCTCATGGACATATAGCATTTTAGTGCTTTGTTGCCTGAGATTTTAGGAAAAAGAGTAACCTTAATAAGCTGCATCCTTTTTTTAGCTTATAACGGCCATGTTTTTTCCACATAATCTCAGGTGGCATAACCTCCTACATCTCACTGGCTCGTAGCCTAAATTCCTTCGTCCCGCCTATCCATGAGGTGGATGTCAGCTTAGCTCCTTTACTGGGTCGTCTATGCGCCCTCCTGGATAAAATTCCTGCTGACTATCGGCTCTCTTTATCAAGGTTCAAATCTAAATGGCTTAAAAACTGTTTTTATCTTCAACACCTGTCTTTCACTTCACCTTCCTGTCAGAAGTCCGCCTGGCGGAGACGCAATCCCTGCTCCTGATTTCCGATAAAAGCTCTAACAGGTAGTTAAGATCTAATCAATTTGTTACATCAAAGGCAATACATTCATGAAATGCAAGGCATTTCTACCTTCTTTGCCTTTTTAGTTCAAACAAAAAACTTTTTAAGTGCGGTTTACAATGAGAGGGACCCATATGATAGCCTTCTGGCAGGCCAGCTATCAAAGCCCCCTCAGCCCTTCTCCCCGTCCATGCTGCGGGGGGCTTGGGTGGATGGCCCGCTGGCATGTCATCATATGGGAGAGGCTCGTTGTCAACTGGATTCTTGAAAAGTTTTTTGCCCCTTTTCTCTACCCATAACTCACTTAATATTATTCAGCTTTAGTGCTTTCCTCTATGGAAAGCTTCCTATTCTGTTTTATGCTGCTTTTGGCACCTCATCCCGGTGTATATCTTTTAAAAGTCTCTCCGGGTCATACTTAACATCTTTTGTTACCAGTGTATATACAATTCTTATCAGCTTCCCACATAAAGCTATTAGTGACTGCATTTTTTTAAGTGGGTTTTCTTTTTCTTTTATGTTGTATTTATGCAAAGCATTAAATTCTGCATTTTTAGCTGTCAGCGGCAAAATAGCTCTGAATAAAAGTGCCCGCAATCTGCTCCTGCCTCTTTTGCTTATTGTTGTTTGTCCTTTATATTCTCCTGAACTGTTTTCTCTTACATTAAGCCCCGCAAGCTTTATGATCTGCTTAGGATGCGTAAATCTCCTTATGTCCCCGACTTCTGCAAAAAAACCTGCTACTGTTTTTACTCCTATTCCCTTTATCTCCAAAAAGTTTTCTGCTCCAGGTATTGTATTAACTATGGATTCCAGCTTTTCTTCAATGCCGTCCAGTATTTGCCTTATATCTTTGTATTCCTTCATCAAAAGTTGCATCTCATATTCTGCCATTTCCAAGCCTTCCTTCATCCCTACACTTCCGGCAGCTGCTTCTAACAACTTTTGTGCCTTTTTTATTCCTACTGCACGCTTTACTTCTTCTCTCCAGACTGAAACTATCTCCTTAGCTGAATTTTTCATTATCTTAGCCGGCGTAGCCATCTCTTCTAATGTTTTTACTGCGGCTTTTCCTTCCCATGAAGAGAATACTTCCAACAGTTCCGGAAAATATGTGTCCAACCATCTTTGTACCTTATTCTTTATACTCCATATCTTCTTAAGCCATTCTTCCCTGATGTTGTTTGCCTTTCTTAACTCTGCATACTTTCCTTTTGGCATATAAGGTATCTGGTAGCGTCCGTCTTTAACAAGCATTGCTATTGTCTTAGGGTCTTTGCGATCGCTTTTACTGGGCGTATTATCATCAAGCTCTTTCGTATTCTTTACGTGGTATGGATTCACTTGTACTAACATTACTTCCTTTACTATCACAGCTTGTGCAAAAGTAAACCAATAGTGACCTGTCGGCTCTATTCCAACTAATATTTTGTTTTTCTTGTTCTTTTTTGCTACATCTTTTGCCCAACCCATAAAATCTGCAAAACCACTGCTGTTTGCCTTAAAACTTATTGTTTTGTCCAGTTCCATACCTCTCCAGTCAAAGGCTCTGGCATAATGCTTCTTCTTGGCAATATCAACACCTATTACCAAAGTTTTGTCCGTGACTTGCATAATTTTAAAATTCTGTTTATACTTCATATTGAAGACCTCCTATAGATTATTTGTGGCTTTTTGTCAATTATTGACCACATCTATATTCTATCGCGAGGTTCTTCTTTTTTCAAAGATCATAAAACATCATTACAGGAATGCTCCTTTTCGTGGTAAGGAAATGCATGAAAGCACCTCGTCCTGCCGGCTGATCACCGCCTCCGGGTTCATGTTCCCCTGATAATCCCTGCCTGATAAGCCTTAGCTTTAGGGCGTTGTTATTTCTCATATGCCCCGATGTCCCATTTCGAGCTTCTCGGATTACCAACGATATCATAATCAAACAGCTGCGTTAATTTAATGCCAATATCAATCGCCGGTGAACCTTCACCTAATCGGTAATCAGGGGTCAGCAGCGGATCGGGATTTCCACTTACATTCTTATTGCATCCGGTTTCATTTACCCAATCCTCGTTTGTTTTATAGTAAATTTTCTTCTCTTTTTCCTCGGTAACAATACATGAACCCTCCTCACCGGCATAAATGATGTTGTAATCGAATTTAATATGGGCATTGCTCTCTATCGAACCGGTGCTGCAGTTTTTAGAATTAATTGTCAAGGCCGGTTCGGTATTTTTTAACCGCTGGCAATTTACGATAAGATTATTATAGACATTGATGTTACTGACATTCTCGCCTGGAATACTATCGCCGACAACAACGGAGAGCCCATGGAAAGGAGTTCCGATAATCGTATTGTTTGCAATATAAACATCGGAGATCCCGCTGACATTACCATTACCCTTGGTAAACTCGATGCCCCTGATATAGTTGCCTTCCTGAACAGGATTATTATGGTATATTAAGTTGTTATAAACCATAATATGGGATTCAGGCTGACCAACACTGTTTCTATAGGAGCACAGGATATATGCATTGGAAACTTTATCGGGGTTGAAAAAGTCATAAAAAGTGTTATTCCATATCCGTTGATATCCGCCAGCTGTCTGAATCCCGTCGGGATGTCCGTTGCCACCGTTTGTGACCAATGTGTGAAAAACATTGTTGTAGATGTCTATTCCTTGTGAATCACCGGTTTCAATACCATCATCATTAATATTATAAATTTCATTATGGTGGACTAAAAAGCGCCCGAATTCTTTCTTTCCTCTGCCGGCGGCCAAAGTGATCTGATCCTGGTAATTATCATGAATTTTACAGTGGGCAATCTCAACAACAGGGGTCTCCTCTGTCTTGGAGCTGAAATTGGTATAAATACCATCATCCATGTAAGGGGTGATACTTTCGTCTGACTGGCCATCGCGATAACCGTCACCGTTATTATCAATTTCCAAGCCAAAGATTTGAATATGGTGGCAAAGACCATAGAGGTACACCCCGGCATCGGAACAACCGGTAACACGAATGCGCGGTTGGCTTCCTTCCACAGCACCTATAACACTAACATAACTTTTGGTGCTGATATTGATACCGTGCCCATTATTCGTCGGATTGTGCCCGTTGTCAT
>JAAYKJ010000115.1 GCA_012522505.1 Clostridiaceae bacterium | reverse complement strand
CAACAGAAGACTCTCCTGGATGACAGATGTTAGTATGGATTGCTGGCCTATTAGATGGTTTTCCTCTACAGCCATAACGGCTGACCTCCGAGTCCCCGAGAAGATCATTTGTCTCCTGCTCTGTTTGCTTTTTTCTTTAATAGACATAGCATCTAGAATCAATCCCATCTTCTTCATCCTTAATCCGATTCTTTGATAGAATGCAATTCAAATTCTCCTGATTGGTTTATTACTACATTGGGGTTAGTATAATGTCTTCTGTTCTTTTTCATTAATGGGTGGGATACTGCTTTTTGTGGACACCACTGGATACATGCCATACACTGGACACACTTACTTCCCCATATTGGATTCCCTTCACGAATAGTAATATTATCAGTCGGGCATAACTTCACACATTGGTAACAGTGCACGCATTGTTCTTTGGCATAAGAATCAGAGCCTATCTTACCAAATAAACTCCTTTGTTTATCAGACCTACTATGGAATATTTTTGCTATTCGATTAGGTTCTATATACCCAGTTTTTTTGTTCTCGAGAATAAATCCTGCAATTTTACTTATTTGTTTCTCAGCTTTCTTAAGGATATATTCTTGATAAGCTTTCGGAAATGCTCCATATTCAAGTATGTAGTTACCGGGTGTCCTGATTTTATATTCCTGTAAAATTACATCTTTGTCAGATAACGCTTCTCTTATGTCCTGTAAAGCATATCCCCAAGATCCACCATAAGCAGCAATTGCAAATACTTGCTGACCCTTTCTCAGACTTATGGCCTTTATCGCTCGTAAAGCTATTTCTGGAGCGTGAATATAGTAAACTGGAAAGATAAATCCCACAATATTGTATTCTGCAACCTTATAATCTTTAGCTTTTAGCAATGGTGCCAGAATTGTACCCCCAATTTCTTTTTGTATTCCTTTTCCAATTGAGAAAGAGTTCCCTGTTCCACTGAAATAAAAAATAATATTTGACATAAGTTAACTCCCTTTAAAGTTTATAATATATAATATTAAATTCTAAACTTATAATATTACTTAATAATCCCAAAGTCAAACACTTTTATAATCTATACCTTCAAGTTCCAAACTTGTGTCTCCTGTGATATACTGATGATAGCAGTCTTGAACAAAGGTCGAAGAAAGAATTATTTGATTCTCTCTTGGGAAGGATGACTGAATTATATGGGAAAATTCAGTAAATACAAGTTAACAACTGAAAGAAATAAAGCCAAGATTATTCAGACGGCTCAAACACTTTTCAATGAAAAGGGTGTTTCACAAGTAAGTCTGAAAGAAATCGCTAAATATTCACGCGTATCCCAAGCCTCCATCTATAATTATTATGGAAGTAAAGAATCTGTTGTCGTTGAATGTGCAAAGATTGTAATGGAGGATACATTAAATAAAGCAATCGAAATATTGGATATGAATATTCGTTATTTGGATAAATTAAATATGGCATTATCATTATGCACCGAAGGGTTTAGTAAGGAAATTTCTCAGCATTTTAGCAAAAAAGCCTTACAAGATAAAACCCTCGTAAGGCTATTGGTAGACAATTTGCAAGAAGTGAAAAATGAAGTATATATCCAATATATTGAGTTAGGCAAACAAGAAAATCATATCGATAAGCATATACCGACAGAAATATATTTGAGCTTTATAAATGCAATTAGTACTATGGGTAGCGACATTACGATTAACAATAATCTCGAAGAAAACACAAAGTATATACACAAACTCCTTTTATATGGTTTATTAGGCAAATAACTCACTCGAAGGAATATTTCTTAATTAGCGAACGAAGTTATTGCATCTTGCGCTTTGAGTTCGTGATGTAGGTATCCTTTGTAAAAACACCTTTATACACTTCTTCATCAAGGAAGCCTAAAAAGTCCTTAAGCTTTTTCTTGTCTATGGGTATGACTATCTTTTCATTTTCGATGGCAATCTCTAAACCACAGTTTTTCGCCAACTTCTTTATTTTAGATGCGTTGTTGTTCTTAAGAACGCTTGAGTCGTTTATTACTGCAATTTTTCTTCGTATCCAAGTATCGGCCATTGACTGAAACTGCTCTTTGTCCGCTATACTCAACAACTCCAACTCACTAAAACTTTGAACTTCGGCATCGGTTGCAGAGCGATAATGCTCGCTCAGGTCAAATATCTGGCGAGCATAATAATATGATGAAAATCGTAGCTCATTCTGCACAAAGACACAGTCAATGGTATCTGTAATTCCGATCCCCCAACGGGTTTCACGTTTAAATGTATTTTTTTCAAAAAAAAGATTAAACTTTTTTGTTGAAAGATATTGCTCTTTACGGAATCGCTGAAATGCAACAGTGAAAATTTCGGTATTGTCAGTTTCTGTACGCTCACCGACAAAGACTGCCCTAATGTCCGCTTCTGCATTTTTATCATACGAAAAAGTTTGTAATCCAAGTGGATTCCTGATAGCATCCGTGATGATCTCTGGCAAGTGAAAATTGCAAATAGATAGCACCTCATCCTCGTTCGGTTTATAGCTGCCGTTGAAAGTAATAATTTGCTTACCAGACAACAATGGCACGGCAGCCTCGGCAAAGCTACTGCAAATAGCCATTTGAGTGGGCTTGTCTACTTCTAGCAACTGAATCTCATTCCCAGCATTCAATAGAACCATAATTGAACTATTGTCAAACATCTTATTTTTCCCCCTTTGCATCTATAAGCAATTTTTCAAAGACTCTCAAAACCGTTTCTACATCGGATTTATTTCGAATTCGTCTTCGCCTTGAGATTAGAATATAATCACCGACAATGGAGCTCTCAGTTTCTATTTCATAAAAATGGTAGCCTACGAAGTACAGGAGAACGTTTGGCAACGCCATAATCGCTGGAATAAGAACCAAGGCAAGCATAAGTGCGGCCACGATAAACGAAACGATATGGTAGTCTGAAATAACTATATATGCAAATGGCAACACATAAGCTATCACATAGGCTACCAGCCATGAATCCTTTGAATTTATTCTTATCACATTGATGCTTTTAACCGAACAGTTTTTCCTCCCGTATGAGAAGCAAATTGCAAACAAAACCGTCACAGTTACAGCAGCGACTATCAGGATGACCGGGACATACCAAGATTTATATTCAAGATACCAGGCTAAAGCCGTCATAACCGCGAGAGGGACGGCGTTCGCAAGATTATAAATTGCTCGTTGAAATTCATTTGCCATAGTTTGATTCTCCTTTTTGTTTCTACGCCCAAATCCTTAAATACAACTTGCACTCACGTTGTTGCGAGTTAATAAATAATTTGCGAGGCTGAACAATACGAAGTTCTCAATTGCTTGGAATGTTTCTGACATGACGATATTTCTGTGCATAATCGTTAGATGATTATAAGGTATTCATTGACCGCCAAGTTGTGGCAATTTTGTGCATAGGGAAACGATTGTAGATGTTGAAATAATATTTACAGTTTCCGGTTAATTCGATTTTACAACATTTACCTGTATTTGTAAATATCACTGTAAAAAGCGCTGTCCTTCGTGAAGCACTCAGTATCATGATTTTAACCCTCAATCCATTTTATAAATGCAGTTTTATCTTTACTGTTAAAACTGCATTTTTCGTAAAACTTTAGTATGTTTTCATTTTTCGCCCCGGTAAGCAGCATGATTTTATAACATCTTCTGCTTTTAGCAATCTCAATAGCTCTTTGCATAAGAGCCTGAGCATATCCTCTGCGCCTATAGTCCTTACGTGTTACAACATTTTCAACTAAAGCATAAGGCCTCATCCCCCGTGTCAGATTTTTTATTATCACTATAGTTACGCTTGATACGATTTTACCTTCACTTTCTCCAATTAATATATGATAATCTTCATCAGCAATTATTTCATTCCAAAGCGAATTTAGTTTTGGTGTTTCCGTCAGCTTTTCGCTCTCATGCAAGTACAAGTACAACTCCTGCAATCCATCAAGATCTGATTTTTTAACTTCTCGAATCCGCATAATTCACCACTCACTTCTCAAAATTCTCGTACAATCGGTTTTATTTGTCAGTACTATTCTCTACATTATATCAATTTTACTTCCATATGAAGAATAAACAGATGTAACACAGACCCGATGTTGTGACCCTTTGTCACTTTTTCGCTACGACAATAGTTGTATTTTTTATTCGCCAAACCATTTTAACAGATGAAAAGCCAGCTTTCTTTAATATTGCAATCTGGTTGTCAAGGGTACAGGGGGTATGGTTGTTTAATAGTAGTAGCTTCGTATATTCTGGATGTATCACCCCATGGATGATGTCCGATGGCAATATGTCTCCAGCCATATTTTTCATAATATGAGGTGTGATCCGTACAAAGATACAACTTATCAAAGCCAAGCCTTCCACCGTCAATTCTCGCATACTCCAAAAACCTTGCTCCTAAAGCGTTACCCCTGGCTTTTTCTTCAACAAAGAGTGCACACAAATAAGGGAACAGATCTGTCCTGTCAACAAAATCATTTTGGATTAGTCCGCAGCCTCCAATAAACTCATCCTCTTCATCAATTGCCAGGTACCACTGGGGAAGGCTTTCGTTTTTATTGATACAGTCATAGATGCTCTTTTCATATTCCTTGCGGTCTATACCCCACTTCGAAGCAAACCAATCAATTGCTCGCTCAGAATAATCGGGGTAGTTATTAATTGAAATAATTCTATATTTTAGTTTACTCATATGATATATCTCCTTCGGCCAATAAATTGTCTTTACTCATTAGAAATCATCCTATTCATAATGAGTCTAAGTAAATTCTAAAATTGTCAAAATAAAAATTCCTCCCAGAAAATAAAAACTCCATTTTAACGATTACCTCATCGCAGAAAATGGAGTTACTTATTGCATAATAAATCCAAAACAATACATACGTTTATCTTGGTATAATTATATCGCAATCAATGACAAACCAAATCAAATCCGGTTAAGTAATCCAAATTCCGACAACAAAACAAAGCCCAAACAATCGGACTATTGTACCTATTATCAGTTAATTTGAGATTACATTAATCATCTTCGCGCCTCATTTCAATAAATAATATATGCTATTATTTCACACCTTTTCCTTCTTGTCAATTATTGCATACCGAGATATTCTCCCTATTGAACCACCAGGTAAACAATGTGTTTTAATCCTTTGGAAAGCAATTTACTCACTTCACCAGTTCTATTCTGTACATGCTTACTTCATCGTCTGAGGATGCAAGCATTACATGCGCAATAATCTGGGTGTCTGAAAAAGGTTGAATACCCACAACTATCGTTACGTGTGTTCCTTCCTGATCCATATCCAGTATTTTGGCTCTTATCCGGGGCATTGTTTTCAAAGTCGTTTCATAAAGCTCTTCGCTGGATAAAATGGTTTTTCCAATCGGCATTGTATAAACCCGTATGGTTTTATATTCAAAGACATCTTTAAATATTTTGAGATCTTCCTGGAATCGACTTATCTCAGATTCCAGACCATCAAATAATTCAGCAGATAGTATCTGCTGCGATTCTGATGCTTCCTCATCAGTGACATCCTGAGCAAGCTGAATGGCTCGGCTAAGAAAACCGGTCAGATCCTCGGCTCCGGTGATCAGATCGTCAACATTAATCGTAATGCAATTACCGTTCACTTCCCAGGGATTCAGCTCTTCAAGTCCTTTAGCGGTCTCATACCAGTCAATTGCAGCTTCGGATACAGAGGAGATTTCATAATATGCCCATTCCTTCGTTTCACAATGTCCAACGGCAAGTATGATTTCATCATATTGGGAAGGTAGTTCTTCCGCAAAATCAACAAGCATGACATCTTTTTCAGGTTCGCAATATAATGTATCAATAATGGTATATGTATCATTTTCCCTGCCAATTACCTCTACGAATATCCTGGTCTTTCCGGTATTGTTCAGCAAAAGCTTTGTTCCAAAATTTCCATAGGTTTTACCATCAAGGTAATAATAGTCAAAACAGTTGGCGTAAAAGCTCCCTTTGATGGTATCCAGATAGGGGTTAATCCTACCGCTTTCAGGAGGATATATGGTTGAAACAAAACCCTTCTGCTGATATGCTTTGGTAATATTGCGCGCTGCAAGGTCCTCCAGTACGTGGTAATAGGAATCCCCGGCCTTTTCGCAAAGAAATTCATACGGATCTTTTTGAAGCAGCGATTCTTTCAGATATTGAACCCCATTATCGATGATATCCGCATATGACTTAGCCCATACATACTCGGCATAACCAGCGGTGGTTGAAGAAAGCTCCATGGAGCTCAACCAGTGATCCGCACTTTGGACATACATATTTGCATGACCATTGATAGCCGTATCTGTTCCTGTGTTCCGAGCAACGCTTGCAGCAGTGAAGTTCGCAACTGTCTCGCTTGTATAACCGGAAGCGTTGTGACTTTTGTCGTCATAATATATTCGCTGAAAATGATGCGTTAGCTCGTGCGCAAAAATCGTGTTCAAATTCTCCGTATCCGTAATTGAAGAAGTCTTAATAACAATATAGGGTAAGGAATATACCGTCCCATATTCCTTAAGCAGATTCTCGTCCAACAGCTTGACTACAGGCTTAACCAGCTTGATTAGTTCTTTCTCATACCACGTATTGTCCTTGCAATACCATGCAAATGCACTGCCATCATCTGACGGCTCATAGATGTATACAGGCATTGCTTTGGTAATCACCTCTTTATCAATCCCGCACTTATTCACAACAGCCTTGATATAACTGTGGATGTTGATTACCGAGCACTTGTAATCCCATTGAATGTCCAACAAATCCTCAATTTCAGCCACTATAGAGTCGACTGTATCTGCCAGTTCCTGAACCACTTTATCGTCCACTGAAGATTTTCCCGTATCCGTGTACCAGAAGAGAAACTCACCGCTGGGTGATAGATAAGCTTTGTTAAGCACTGTAACGTCATAGTTGCTTGCGTGTGCATGTGTGACAAAAGGTAGAAATCCCTGTTTCGGTGCTGTCGGGTTATTGCTTGCATCCGTATGAATTCCCACATCTGTCAGCAATAGCTTATTCGCCACATATTCTATTGTTTCGTCGCTGAGTTCATCGATATATTGGCTGAACAAACCTGCAATATCCGGTGGGAAATCTACCCTGTTATCGGATCGGTTCGACGGATCAAGCTTGTCCGGCTCATACATACTGTACGCCATCTGCATTACATACGCATCCACAGAGAGTTCACCGTTTTCAAAAGCCCGGGTAAGCTTGGTTTCAGAAGACTCGTATTTATCATAATCGAAACGGGCATTCAACTGCTGTGTCGTTTTTTCCTGTTGGTTTCGAAGAAGTGCACTTATTCCAAAGTAGGCCGCTGTAACAACGAGAACAGGCAACAAAACGTAAAGCAGACAACCTGTAAAACAACCTCTTTTCTTCTTTCTGACGGTTTGGAATACCTGTTGCTCATTCATCGAATTGTTTTGGATATCCATTCTCTCCTCCTTTTTTATAACTGTTTAGAGCGCAGCGGAAAATAATCCGCGGGTCCTATCGGGTGATGGTATTGGAGTTTATTTACCATGCTCATCTTTACTTACCATTATGTACATTATTCTACCATCTTTTTCTCCATATAACAATAACAGCGATAAAATGCTTTTTCGGGCATATAAACGACGCCACTAAACAATTAAACGATAAAAAGCACCATACATATGTATTCGATTCTTGTGGTGCTTCATCGTAGATTTTTTGCAACGCAGTTAAATACAGGCCTTTACAGCATTTTCAGGCGCAAATTATTTCAGTAAGATATTTCACAGAGTCAACCGTTGCGTTCTCGCTGTTAATGATTGCAGCAATTTCTTCTGCCCGCCTTAATACATCCGGTTCGTCCATTTCTTCTGTACTCCCAATGTGATAGATTTGAACATTCTCCGGAAGAAATGAGGACAAAAATTTCTTTTCCTCTTGATACCAATCCTTCCAATACTCCTTGTGCTCAGATAACTGGATAGGATACAGTTTCCACAGTTCATCGAGTGTCATTTCCGACAGCGGTTTACTTTTGAATGGCCTCCCTTTCTAAAATCAGTCTGGAAGTTTTTTCAGCATTTGGGGCAGAAGTCAAATCCTGAATCAACTCATAACATATGCTGCCTTTCTGAAATTAAGATTTATGTCTACTTTTTTT
>JAAYKJ010000114.1 GCA_012522505.1 Clostridiaceae bacterium | reverse complement strand
TCCTTGACATCTGATCATTCGCCAGTGCATTCATTGGGTATAGTAAAAGCGCTCTGACACCTGGGCCAAGTAAACCATTTTCCTTTTCCATCAGCAAATGGTTAAGGATCGGTATCAAAAAGGTTTCAGTTTTACCACTTCCGGTACCTGTTGCAACAACGATATTTCTGTTTTCTGAAATAACCTTTCTGATTGCTTTTTCTTGATGCCTGTATAACCTCCTGTTTATATCAAAAGAATCCTTATCAAGCTTACTGAATAAGTTGGACAGAACATTTTCATCTATGAGCTCCTGTAGACTATTTCCTAGCTGAAAGGAGGGTGTGGCTTCGAGGATTGGTCCTTTTACAAACTTATTATCCTGTTCCAAGAGGTTAATAAACTGTTCTTGTAATTCCATGTCATTGACATGAAATACTGTACTTAAGTAACTAATGTAATTTGATTTTATCGCCTCTGATGCTTTAATTGGATTTATAGGCATTTTCTTTTCTCCTCCCTATTATTTCTACAATATACGTTTATCACTCCATAAACGCCTTTTCCCTTTCCCATAGAGGTGTTGTAATTTGTTCCTTGTTTTCCATAAATATTTTGTATCCATCAGAAATAGGATTGCACCGGCTTGAAAAAAGCAGGACATGTCTATTTAAAAACTCTTTTGAAATTCTACTGCGCCACATTATATAAAGGGATATTGCGGCTTTGGAGTAACTGGTATTCAAACCTTTACAACGTGTTATATGCGCATGAGTAAACCATTCCTGCTGGTTTGAGAGAATCTTGCCGCAGCTGCAGCATTTTACCCCTCTTGCAACATTCAAATAAATTTCATCATGATCCGCCTGATAAACCAATTTGGCTTTTTCTTTATATCCAAATGTTACATCAAGCTGTATATTCTGCTTATTGATTATGCTTTCTATCATTCGTTGGGCTGCCTGGGGATTAAGGATATACGAATCAGTATAGCCATCCGCGGTTTTCATGATTATCTCAAAATTTCTTTCCCGGTTTTTTAGGCTTTCAGCGGAAATATCGCGAAAATTCCAGTTAAGGCAAGCTGGGTCGGGCATCAGGTAATACTCGTAGAAACCATTAGCACTGTCCAAAAAGAATCCAATCCAGTGTGCAATGTTTTTCAGTATGATTCCGTCAGCATTGTTCCTGACACAGATATTGAAACTTCCACCTTTACTTGATTGCCCGCTTGAAACAAAACTGTACGTATCCCCTTGATATATGCCGTAAATTCTCACCGTGATCATGTGTTCTTCCGTTGCGTTAGCGATATTCCCGGTTATGTTAACCTGGTTAACTCCTCTCCAAACAGCTTTCCAGTCATGAATATGTGTTGTACCATCGCTTAATGTATAGTTAAAAGTATTCATTTTAACTGTTGGAATGGAATCATCCAGCACCTCGTTCTCCCAAGGATCAAGTATGATAAATTGCAGCAAATACTCTCCATCAGGTATTTTTTGCCTGTCTCTTTCTAGTGATAATGTGAAGTCGTCATCCGGAATAGGAAAGGTTATTGGCTTGGATTGAGGTTCCCAAGTTTTCCATATCCTTATCGCTCTGTTTCTGCCTATTCCCTTTTCATTCCATAAAAATGTCAATTTCCTTCTGTCATCTGTGTCATCAAGAGTGTATTTGAAATTGACAACTTCCCATTTGCATTGTATAGAAAACAAACAACCCGCTCTTACTTTATTCTCTTTGTTAAACAAATCAATAAACATTTTTTTAGAATTTTCTCCGGTCTTTAGCGAATCATAAAAGCCTTTTATATCTGTTGAAGCAATTCGGTTATTTATTTCAAGGGTTTTTACATGGTCATACTGACCAATATATAGCCTCAGATACCGGAACAAATCAGATGGAACATAGATCTCCAACACAAGCTTGTCACTGTCATTCCACTTTCCAAGCCATAGTTCTTCGCAACAGCAGCTCCATCGCTTATATTCGGGTAAATCATTTATCCTCCATCTCACAATAGGTATCTCAATCGTAACAGGAGTAACAAAGTATATATCACCCGATAATTTCATTTTAAAAGTACCTTCAACAAAACCAGTACCAGGCCTAGTCGTTATTTTATGAATGTTTTCTATTTTTTCTTCCGTCGTTACCTGTGTTTTGTATTCAATATTGGCATTTACAGGCAGAGATAATTCAAAATCTACTGTACTATTAGAATTCAATGGCATTGCAAAGAAACCAGGTTTTTGACAAAGGTATAAATCGTGGATGATATTGACCTCAAACACATAAGGTTTTCTATTCCTATAATAAAGGTATAAGGTACACTTTCCCTGTTGGTTTTCTTGTATAATCCTGTTCTTGGAAAGTGACACCTTGGCTTTGCCTTCATGCTTTTCTACTTCCACGAGATCGGCAGTAGTAAAGTGCTGTCTTTCGAAGCCATCGTAATTACTTATTGTGATGCTCCAATATTTCAAATGATCTTCATCAGAAGGAATAACAAGGTATTCGGGCTTTTGTTTGTAAACCTTCTCTCCGCTGAATGTAATTCCATTGGAGATTTCTCCGCCTTCAATGTATGGGCTGAAGAAATTGCTGTTTGATATGCCTAATACCAATTCTGACCCATCACTCCTCAATAGCTTCAGGTTTTCCTCTCCATAAAGGTCAATAAGATAATTGAATGTATTTTCACCGGCTACGCTTTCTTCAATGATTAAGCTTTTATCGTATAAGGTATAACCTTTAGTTAGAATAAGCCAGACTAATTTCCCCGAAATATCTTGTGAATTAATAATCTTTCCTTTCTCATTAAATGCAAGAAAAGGACTGCTGTCTGTTAATAATGTGTATTTCCAAACATATTTTTTCCCTGCACTCAGTGTGATGGATATTTCTCCAAACAAGTCGTTTAAAAATTGTTCGCATGGCTCTGTTTGAATGAAATCATCGGAATTAACAGCGTATATCGGGACATGTTGCTTTTCAATTAGGGGATTTAAATATTCAATATCCAAATAGATATCAAAACCTGTATTTTCTCGTCCCAGCAACTGCTGTGAGCCCATTACAATTTTAACGCCTCCAACAGCGTTGTCGTATACGATATCCGGGCTTACAATTATTTCTTGTCTTTTATCCTTAAGCCTTCCATCATTTGATTGGCTATCCGAAGTCACCCTTTTTATATAAGTAGCATACCAGCTATAAAATGCTTGTGTAATTCTTTCTGGTAAACTGCAGATATCTGATGAAGGTACATTATTCATGGTATTCGTCATCAATTCAACGGATTCTACGATAATCATTTCAGCCCAGCTACCGCCAAATACAATAAATCTGTAAACCGGTTCATTTAGTAACCCAATTGATTGGGAATAGTAGAATAACGTATTTTCTTTTAATTGCACTCTGGCTTTCAGCTCCCCAATCTTTTGATTAATTCCTTTTATATAATCTTCATAACCAAAATCATTTTCGGGTTTCTGAAGCATTTCATCATTTTCTGGAACATTTTCAGTGTCACGAAAGAGATTTCTCTTCATACGCCGAATATCTATATCTGTTTTCATCTCAGACTGGTATAGCTTGTCCAGTTCTTGATTCATATTTTTTTCTAGCTGCATATACTGGCAAATAATATCTTTTACGGTTTTAAACATTGCTTCAAAATCATTAAAATGGGTTATTTCAGTTGTTTCTTCCAAAGGAAACGTATCCCTTAAAAGAGCGGCAGCCATTTTCTCAATAGTATTCTTATTCTGAAGGTAATCCTCATGTTCCTTACTCAATTCCTGGTGTTTACTATATGCACTCCTTATTTGCCTAATAATACCTGGTACATCAAAGTCTTTTTCCACAAAAATATCTTCTTTTATTGGAATATCGGTTAAGTACTGAATTATATCACGTTTTGTAATTGTTGCTTCATACTCTCTCTGTTTCTTTTTCTTGCTTCTTTTCAACATCCTAATAACATATGCTGAGCAAATGAACATAAAAAGAGCTACAAAAAACAATGTTTTATGTGGTATGGTCAGAAAGAGAATAATGATAAAAATAGCTACCGCACCAATCAGCTCGATTGGCTTGAAAAGCGGACTATTCATTTGCGTTGCGTTTTGCGCAATAGTCGTGTGATATGCCTCTATTTTCTCAGCAAGAATATCAGGATCAATTTCAAAAATATTCTCGAATCTTCTAAAATTCCATTCTGAGATTAAAATATCTGAGCACTGCTGTTTTAATGAACTTAAGCATACATCTGCGGTTCGCCTGTTTTTTTTTATTTTTATGTCAATGTCTTTCAATCTCTCGCATTGTTTTATGTATTCATGAAGATTCTTCATGCATTCTTCAATCGTCAGGTTACTTCCAGATAAATACTTATCCTTGAACTCTGTCATATAGTTATTTACATCTCTAATCTGACTTGAAATATTTTTCTTATATTCAAGAAGCGTAAAGTATTTTTGGTATTGCTCTTCTTTTTGTCGTATGGCATTGATAATTCTGCTATAATTATTGATTTGATTTCTGATGTCGGTAATTTCTTTCCTGATGATACGTTTCTTGTTCTCATGTATCCGTAAGGTAAATAAATAATCTTTTATCTTGCCTTTATTTCCTTTCCAGATTTTTACCTTAGGTAGTATGAACTTTTCAAAATATTCGGTTAGGCAATTTTGTGGAATACCACCTTGGAACAAGATGGGGGTTACATATTGGTAAGAATCTTCAACATCAATATTTTTAAGGTTCCGACTGCTGATAAAATCAATAAAGATCTTTCCCATCCTGGTCTGTAGATTAATATCGCTAACACTCAACTCATCGGAAACTACGGTCCAATAATCTGCTTTATCGCTGTTATAGTTTAATATCCCTTTCCATACCAGATATAAACAAAGGCAGGCAGGCGTATACTTTTCAATTTGCTCAATACCAAAAGCCGGATCATCGCTCATCTTGTTTTTGATTAAGGTTCCCAGCTTATCCACATCTTCAGAGCTTAACTCAATTTGTCCAAGAAAACTAACTCCTTTAAGATTTTGAAGGATAACCTCTTCGCATTCATTAAGAATAGTACAATTTTCAAACATTTTTCAGATCCCCTTGAGTATTTATTGATTAAGTAAACTTTGTTGTTGCCGAAGCCTGTATATTTCAGCTGAAAATCTCTAATCGCTGTATTCCCATTCATTTTTACGGGCAGCGTGGACATTATTGAAAAACTACTAGTCTCTTTGAAACAACTTTTCTGAGGATAAAGCTTTCGCATACAAACTGTCTGAGCAATCCCCAATATATAGCTTTTTATGTAGGTTAAGAGTTATTCGTGACTTAAAGTGTTTTTATAAACAGGAAAGAGTTTCTCTATATCGTACTTAAATATACTAATAACAGGTTTTCATGTCAGCCCAAATTCAGATAATAAATAAGCATAATTTCAACCTCCTCTTAATCACCTGTTTTTATTTTTTCTGTTATCAGCACGAAAATAAACTACATAATCTTCTATCACAAACCCAAATTCAGTAAGGAGTTCAATTATTAGTTGTTTGATTGAATTGCTACTAAGGTTTGCTTCAACAAAGATTGCACCACAGATGTTCTCCGGGACTCTTAAATCTTTGGGGTTCGTAGAAAATAATGCATTCCGAGTTTCTGCAAACCCCACAAACCTTTTTTTATTTAGCATAAACAGGACTTCACAAGTTTTTAGAAGGACCTCTCTCCATGTTTTGCAAATATGCGTTCTGTTCCTAAACCGAAACCCATATGGCCTAATATATGTGAAATCCTCATACAATGTATGTTCTGCTTTTTTATCAATTTGTAATGTATTATCGCCAGGCATACCAATATTGGATATGACCTCATCCGGCTCTGTAAAAACCTCTTTGCTAGTTCTAATGTCTGATCTCGCAACGATATGATTTATGTAATCCTCAAAGATGCTGATATCTTTCGCTATGCCTGTGTATTTCTCCATACTGGCAATATCCCGGCTTTCTACGGATTTCGCCAATCTATTTTCAATAGTATTCATTATGTCATTCAAGCTTTCCTTTAGAAGGCTAATTGATTCAAACAAATCCTTTGACTCTTTTGGAAACTCTATAAGAATCATATCCAACAGATCTGCTAATTGTTTTTCCATTTTAAGACAACCCCCCCGCTCAGCTCCTTCAGTTTTGATATTGTCGTTCTTGTTAAAACCAAATTATTTAGAATATTTATATTATCCTAAGGAATTTAGTACAAAGTTTTGCCACTTCATAGTTGGTATCAGACTCTGAATATATCAGCCTTGATTCCGGTCATACGCATCTCCTCCTCAGGTTATCCTATATATGTCAATTTTCATATATCAATATTTTTGGATCTCCTTTTTATTGGTTCTGATGAAAAAACACCCTCCTACCAAGCATATCATACGCCCTGGACAAACCATGTCTTTCTGGCAAACTTTTTTTGTAGAAGAAAGCTAATTACCCGTAAAGATGCAATTATGCTCATCTACCATACTTCTGGGTCATCCTCTCTACTTCCCACATCACCTCAAACCTTAACACCTCAGGTTCAATCACCTCTGCGTCTGCGCCAAAGCGCAGCACCCATTGAAGGATATCCGGCGTATAGGTTGTTTTCTTTTCAAACAGGATTCTGTTATCATCCAAATCTGTAATTTTATCTGCTTTATAATTTTCATATTCCTTGATGTATCTTGCTGTTTGGCCTTCAAAGATAATTTTTAGGGTAATTTGCTCATCACTGGTCATTTTCTCAAAGCGGTTTTGACTGTATTGTTCATAGAAATCAACCGGCCGCTCAAAGGTCTCAGCCAGTATTTTAAGCTTTTGAATGCGGGATATTCGAAAGTCGCGCACCTCATTGCGCAAATGACAAAATCCGATCAGATGGTAACAGCCTTCTCGGATCTCAAGTATGTATGGTTCAATGGTGCGGCAGGTCAGTTCATCATTACTGAATGAGAAGTATTCGATCTCCAGCTGTAACTGTTTTTCTATGGCTTCGCGGACAATTTGAAGTTGGCTTTCATCTATCGTTTTTTCATGTATCACATCAGCTGGGTTCACGATGAATAAATCAGAAATAGAATCGATATATGAATGATTGATCGACGGAGTCTGTTGAAGTACTTTTTGGATAAGCGCTGCTGCAGTTCTGCCAACATCCAGCTTTTGGTATGGTTTAATCACTTGTTGCAAAAAATATAGTGAAATGAGCTCTGAAATGGTGAAATTTATATTATTAATTTTCAGCTTTTTGGCTTTGTAACGTATTTCATCGTTGTCGTTCTCCTCATACACATAAAAAAGCCTGGACACATCATCAATATCCCGTTCGATTGTCTTCTTGCTTACATCAATGCCAAGTTTTTTCATGCTGTGGTGAAGCTCCTGAACCGTATACCCTTTCTTGCTTTCAGAAAGAATTGCCAGTAGGTGTATTTGTCTTTCGATTTGGCGAATATCAGTCATTTTATTCTCTCCAGTAAAGTACATTTAATACGCAAAACTGTTCGTTTTTATCATCATTAACAACATCTTACTACAACTGACAGATTTTTTGAATAGCCTATGTCGAATTAACTCAATAAACAGCTTCTATTGCTATTAATTGGATACTAATTATGCCATTTGATGGAGTATTGTACTTAAATGGATTTCGAGCGGATTAAGAAAATTGAATCGGATGTGCAAGCGATATAAAAAAGACTACGATCCGAGGATATGGATAGGGCGGCTCTGTCGCAATGTTACCGTTGTCATTCCAGCTGCTGAACC
>JAAYKJ010000113.1 GCA_012522505.1 Clostridiaceae bacterium | reverse complement strand
TGCTGGTGCACATTCCCGAAATGTCGCCCTATTATTTTGGCCAATTGGTTTATTTTTTTGAAAAAGCCTGCGGTATAAGTGGGTATCTTTTGGGTGTGAACCCCTTTGACCAACCCGGCGTGGAAGCTTACAAAAAGAATATGTTTGCTCTGCTGGGTAAACCGGGCTACGAGGAAGAGAGAAAAGGCTTGGAAAAACGTCTTAATCGATAAGCTCTTGCAAATTAAGCGTAGTTTCCGTTATGCACAGCTATATCTCAAGTATATGGGGTGTGAACAGTAACAACCGATCAGAAAATTTTAGGAAACTTTATCAATCAATCTTGACAAAGTTTAATTCTTCATGTATAGTTTATTGTGTCAATCAAGTAGAAGTTCCACTTCTCACCTTGGGCCAGCTGGTTTCCAAGGTTAATCAGAGCAGGTTTATGCTATGGTTACAAGCAGGTGAAGTGGATTTACCTGCTTTTTTGTATGTTAGATCACCCAACTATTACGATTGGGAGTTTAGGGATAGCGAATATCTTCTGCCCCACATCAACAGAGCATGGCAGATAATATTTATCCCTAAAAACGGTTAAGTACACTATAATTGTACCTGATTATGGCGTACGAATTGAAATGGGCTCAAATGATTACGGAGGTGTTTTTTATTAAGAAAGGTCAGATTCAGGTGAATAATCAAATCAGGGACAAAGAAGTCAGGTTAATTGATTTCGACGGCACGATGATCGGGGTTGTATCCGCCAGGGATGCCCAGCTAAAAGCCAATGAAAGGGAAATGGATCTGGTTAAGATTTCACCGAATGCAAATCCCCCGGTTTGTAAGATTATGGATTACGGTAAATACCTTTACGAAATATCCAAACGGGAAAAAGAAGCAAAAAAGAAACAGACCAATATAACCGTTAAAGAGATTCGACTTTCTGCGAAAATAGAAGAACATGATTTTTCCTTTAAATTAAAAAATGCAGCTAAGTTTCTCAAGGATGGCGATAAGGTTAAGGTATCCATAAGGTTCAGGGGTAGGGAGATTCAATTCGCCTCCAGGGCGTATGAAGTAATCGATAAGTTTGCCGAAGCGGTTAAAGACTATGGGAAAATGGAAAAAAGGCCCGCGATGGAAGGCAGAAGCATGTCGGTTATGTTCGTCCCGGTGAAAGAGAAATAGCAATTGCCCATTTTGAAAAATACAAGGCATCAAGTGTTATTTTTTTTGGTAAATAAAGAGCGAAGGAGGTTTTGTCTATGCCAAAATTAAAAAGCCACAGTAGTTCTAAAAAAAGATTTAAGATCACTGGTACTGGTAAGGTTAAACGGAATAAAGCATATAAGACCCATATTCTTACCAAAAAGTCTACGAAGCGGAAAAGAAATCTACGTAAATCTACAGTAGCATCGGATGCGAACGCACCCATCATTAAACAGTTGCTACCCTATAAATAATAGGAAAGAGGTGTAAGAAATGGCAAGGGTTAAAAGGTCTGTAGCCACCAGGGCCAGACGTAAAAAAGTATTAAAGCTCGCCAAAGGATACTTTGGCTCAAAAAGCAGATCATACAGAATCGCAAACCAGGCTGTTATGAAGTCATTGGTATACGCTTATCGTGACAGAAAGGCCAAGAAAAGAGATTTCAGAAAGTTATGGATCACAAGAATCAATGCTGCTGCAAGAATGAACGGAATATCTTACAGCCGTTTTATGAATGCTTTGAAAAAATCCGGAATCGAATTGAACAGGAAAGTTCTTGCTGATATGGCGGTAAATGATGCCAAGGGTTTTGCACAGCTGGTAGAACAGATAAAAGGATGAAAAGTGCGGCATAAGCCGCATTTTTTCTAACACAATATGTGTTTGCGGTTAGGAATCCCTGATAAGAACGAGGGATTTTTTTGCATTTATGTTACAAAGTCAGAAAAGTAGTATCAATTAAAGTAGGAAAAAGTTATAATCTCAATATAGAAAGGCAGTACATATAAGGTGCAACTGAATCATTCCACACTTTAGGGCGTGGTTTGATGTATAATAGTATTGAACGTCAATATGAATCCGATGGGGGAACTTTTGTGGCTGGTGTGGATAACATAAAAGATATTTTCATAGTTATCGGAAACGATTTAGGATTGAAAGGACCTTTTGATATCATTTTAATGCTAATCGACATTGGTATTATTTCGTATATTGTTTACAAGGTAATTCAGCTGGTCCGTGAAACCAGAGCCATGCAGTTGGTAAAGGGTATCCTGTTTATCGTTGTCGGTTTGTGGCTTGCTCAACAAATTGGGCTGAAAACCTTGGCATTTCTTCTCGAGAAAGCCATATCTCTATTGGGTTTTGCATTGGTTGTCCTGTTTCAACCTGAGCTTCGCAGAGGTCTTGAGAAAATTGGAAACAGTGGTTTTAGGAACTTTTTTGTCATGGATGACGAAGAAGAGCGGTTGCGAACCACAGCATCAATTGAAGATATAGTAAAATGCTGTTCACATTTCTCAAATGAATACATCGGAGCATTGATCGTACTTGAGCGGAATACCAAAATTGGAGATGTCATCAATACTGGAACACAAATGGATTCAACAATATCCTATGAACTTTTAACCAATATCTTTACACCCAACACGCCACTGCATGATGGAGCAGTGATTATCAGAAACAACAAGATCAAAGCCGCGGCATGCTATTTACCCCTAACAGAAAACTCCAATCTGAGCAGGGAGCTTGGAACACGGCATCGTGCAGCGCTGGGAATTACCGAGGTGTCTGATGCCATATCCATTGTGGTTTCTGAAGAGTCTGGGAAAATATCTTATGCACATAATGGTGGGCTGACACGCAACCTTACTCCGGATACCTTACGAAAAGCATTGTATCGCTTCCTCCTGGATAAGAATAAAAATATCAAGAAGCGTTTTTGGTTTAGAAAGGTGAAGACGGATGAATAGACGTTTCAATCATTTTTTTGAGAATGACATTGTGATAAGAATAATTTCGGTGTTAATAGCCATATTGCTATGGTTTATTGTTCTGGACCATCAAAACCCCATCACCGAGCGTACGGTGTCCATACCCCTGAGAACAAACAAAGAAGTGCTCAAGAACAATAATATTAGTTTGGTTTCCTCCAATGTTCCGAATACGGTGGATGTTGTTATCAGAGGCAGACAACAGCGGCTTGATAGGGTTTCGTCCAATGATTTCTTAGCTTTTTTGGATTTTTCACCCATAGAGGATGTCAACGATACCGAATTGGGTATCAGTCTACCTGAATATATCGGAGAGCAGGATATCGTTGTTTTGGATGTTAATCCCAAGGTGGTTAAGGTCAATCTTGAGAATATTGTTAGAAGAGAGTTTCCCATTGATATTAAGTGGGTGGGAGAGTTCCCTAACGGGTATGAAGCTGTTAATGTAAAAACAAACCCAAACACAATCATCCTTGAAGAGCTTGAAAGCCTTGTGAACAGCATCAGCAGTGTAACCGTAACAGTCGACAGACAACAGCTTTTAGAGGGGAATTCCATCAATAAGCGTATTGAGATGTTCAATGAAAGCGGAAGAAATATATCCATCCCCGGTGCTAATATTCAAGTGAATGTTGCATACACCTTAACCAAAACGGTAAACGCAACCACAACGATTACCGGTAAACCCAAAGATGACTATTATGTTAAAGACTACACCCTTTCCCAGAACACAGTGCGAATCATGGGAGATTACAATCTGATAAAGGATATCACAGAAGTGAAAGCCGAACAGCTAAATGTTAGTAATGCAGAGGCTTCATTCCAGAAAGAACTGTTGTTGCAGCTGCCTGAAGACGTACAGTTATACAAGACCGACAGTACCATCACTGCGCAAGTGAATATCCAGCAGTTCTCACATAGAATGATCAGCATTCCCAAAGCATCCATTACCATCTTTGGCGGGGATGTTACCGGAAAGATGATATATCGTATTCTGGAAGATGATATCGCATTCAGTGTAAAGGGGCCGGGCGAAATTTTGGATTCATTGGATATCAGAGCTATCAGGGGGTTTGCGGATGTATCGGGTATCAATGAGGGTACAGCAACCATAGAAATAAGGATCTCCCTTCCATCGGGGATTTATATGGATGATACGGTTTCGGTCACAGTTGAAGCAGAAGAGGCTGTATTGGCGATTACGCCCACACCCACACCTGATGCGGAGGAGACCAATCCCTCTCCCAGCCCAGTGCCTGAAGATGATAATCGAGAATCAGGACCAAGCACCCCTTAAAACGGTATGTATTGCACCACCTTCTTTACATAATACCAAACACAGGAAAAACTACCAAGTCTATAAATTGTGCAACTTGCGCAGTTAGTGTATTCTGAGTGCATCCAATTTAGCAGAAATTTCAATAGTTTTACCTTGTGCATGGTTGTTGCATGTGCTAGAATGTTCCATGAACATTATGCTTTGGAGGTGCACATGGATACGAAGGATTTGTTGGAAATCATCCCCAGCTTATTAGGTGGTCTTGCAATATTTGTTTTCGGAATGAATATGCTTGCCGAGGGGCTACAAAAGGTCGCAGGTGAAAAGCTTAGAAAAATAATCAGCCTTTTAACAAGCAACCCGATCATAGGGATTTTGGTCGGTATTCTGGTCACAGCACTCGTCCAGAGCAGTAGTGCAACTACAGTTATGGTGATCGGCTTTGTAAGCGCGGGGTTAATGACTCTGAAGCAGGCAATCGGAGTGATCCTGGGTGCAAACATCGGCACAACCATCACTGCCTGGCTGGTATCGATAAAAATCGGTGATTATGCACTTCTCCTCGTTGCAGTAGGTTTTATTTTGTTCTTTTTTATCAAGGCTAAAAAAGTGAGGTATATCGGTCAGATTATTTTTTCCTTGGGGCTTTTATTTGTCGGTTTGAACATCATGAGTGATATGATGGCCCCTCTGGCCAAAGCTCAGGCCATGGAAAATTTGATTCTTCAGGTAACCAAAAACAAATGGATTGGAATGATGGTCGGGGCGATATTTACAGCAATTGTTCAAAGCTCCAGTGCTGCTATTGCAATTCTACAGAAACTTTCAAATCAAACGACAGCAAGCGGTGAAGCGCTGATGTCGCTTAGTGCTGCATTACCTATACTGTTCGGAAGTAATATTGGTACAACGATTACGGCAGTTCTTGCTTCAATTGGTGCAAGCATTAGTGCAAAACGGACAGCGCTGACACATACGATCTTTAATCTCGTCGGTTCATTGATATTTATTTTTTTCCTGGGTCCGTTTGAAAAGCTTGTAAATTTGGTCATGGGTGGACCTGCCATAGCAGGTAGGATGGATACAGCCATAGCATACTCCCACAGTATGTTTAATGTTGTCAACACAGTTCTTTTTATTCCGTTTATTGGCCTTCTTGCCAAACTTGTCACCGCAATCATCAAAGGGAAGGAACCAATAAGTGAAAAAACTCTGGTTTACATTAGAAGCAAGGTTTCATCGCCTACGATAGCGCTGGATATGGCAATGAAAGAGATGCTCAGGATGGGTAGGATCGTTCAAAAAATGGTCGAAAGCACCAAAGAGATTATCCTGGAACAAAATGCAGCGGTTATTCCTGAAGTGGAAAAAATGGAAGATACGGTGGATATGTTGCAGCATGAAATTCTCAATTACCTGTCCAATATCATCTCTGACAGATCATTAACACAAATTCAGTCTGTTCGTTTAACAGGATATATGCGTATGGTACATGACCTTGAAAGAATAGGGGATCATTGCGACAGTTCAACAAAACTCGGTTCTACGAACATTGAAAACAAAATTCAATATTCCGAAACTGCTCTGAATGAATTGAAGGATGTATTTGAGAAGATCGAATTGGTTATGGATAATACCCTGATGGCGTTGGAAAAAAACGACAGGAATCTGGTCATGCGTGTCTTTTCTGAAGAAAACAATATGGATGATATAGAAAAAGTACTCAGAGCGAGACACCTTGATCGCTTGAACAAAGGCGAATGCAATCCCCATACTGCAATAACCTATGTGGAGCTGATTCATACCATGGAACGAATGACCGATAATTGCAAAAATATTGCTGAATCGGTAATGGATGATATCAACCATCGCTTGATGGGGCACTATGATACCGATAGAAAAGGCGTTATTGTGAATGCCTCCCTGTCGTAATTCTCATAAGATGGAAATAGACATATTTGATATATTAATATAAAATGGAATTGAGCAGAGGCTGAATAAATGATATGCTATTGAATTAAGCTATTGAGGGCAAACTTAATGCTGTTTTCACTTGATAACAGCATTATAGTTCAGATGAATGAGGAGGTCTTTCTCTTACCATATCGTGAGGGGAAGAGTAGATGTATGACACTGGATTTGTTTGAATTTTTAGGGCAATTGGTCACAACTCCGGCACTACTCATAACTGTTCTATTGGTTTTGGGCGTTATTTTTGTCAACGGATGGACAGATGCGCCAAACGCTATCGCTACTACCATCTCAACCCGATCAATGGGCCCGCGCTCAGCGATTATCATGGCTGCAGTTTTCAATTTCTTGGGTGTTATGTTCATGACATTACTGAATGCCACGGTTGCACAGACTATTTACAATATGGTTGATTTCGGTGGAGATTCACATGATGCACTGGTTGCACTCTGCGCTGCACTCTTTGCAATCGTGCTCTGGGCTACAGCTGCTTGGTGGTTTGGTATTCCGACCAGTGAAAGTCATGCGTTGATTGCCGGTATAACTGGAGCAGCCATTGCTCTTCAGGGCGGATTGAAAGGTGTAAATCCATCAGAGTGGATCAAGGTTGTCTATGGTCTTGTTCTTTCAATTGTTATGGGCTTTCCTCTGGGTTGGATACTTGTTAAATCCATAGAAAAAATCTGTAGAAAAATGAACCGACGGAAAACCAATACAGCCTTCCAATATGCGCAGATCCTCGGTGGTGCTGGAATGGCCTTCATGCATGGTGCACAGGATGGCCAGAAATTTATGGGTGTTTTCATGTTGGGGGTTTTCCTTGCGAAAGGACAGGCAAATGTGACAGAGTTTCAAATTCCGTTTTGGTTGATAGTATTATGTTCAGCAGTAATGGCACTGGGAACTTCCATTGGAGGGTACCGCATCATAAAGGCTGTTGGTATGGATATGGTGAAGCTGGAGAAATACCAAGGGTTTTCAGCTGATATTGCCGCAGTTATCAGTCTGTTTACTGCATCAATTCTGGGATTGCCTGTTAGTACCACGCACACCAAAACAACTGCGATAATGGGTGTAGGTGCGGCAAAACGGGTAACCAGTGTAAACTGGGGTGTGGTGAAGGAGATGGCGCTGGCCTGGGTTTTGACTTTTCCAGGTTGTGGTTTGATAGGTTATCTGATGGCGATTCTTTTTTTCAAACTCTTCTGATGAGAGAATGCTGTTAGTACAAATCGTATATTGAAACGAATGATTACAATAAAGAAGGTGAGCAAGATGGCCCGCAATAAAAAAGAGGATTATTTTAAAACTTTTGTAAATCTGGTGGAATATTCGTGCAATGCAGCGGAACTACTGAATGATATTATGATAAGTTTCGATGCAGCAGCAATACGAGAGAAATTGGTCGAAATGCATTCTATAGAGCATGCCGGGGATTCAGAAAGACATACCATGATCAAAAGGCTCGCGCAAGAATTCATAACCCCTATAGAACGCGAGGATATCATGGCGATGGCCGATGCCATTGATAGTGTTACTGATAGAATTGAAGATGTTGTTATGCGCATCTATATGTTCAATATCCGGGATATCCGTGAAGACGCCATCAGAATGTCGGAAGTCATTGTAGATTGTTGCAGAGCACTTAAGCAGGCACTGCTAGAGTTTCACAATTTTCGGAAATCTCAGACACTTCATGGTTTAATAATTAAAATCAATGCGCTCGAAGAGGATGGCGACAAACTTTTCACCGAAGCTACAAGGCGTTTATATGAGAGTTGTAAAAATCCAATCGAGGTTCTGGCCTGGGATCAAACCTTTCATTATCTTGAAAGATGCTGTGATGCCTGTGAAGATGTAGCAAATGTCATTGAAAATGTAATCATGAAGAATACGTAGAAGGCGTATTAACTGAAAGCTGAACATCAAATGGTTTATATAAAATGATCCTAAGGGCCTATGCTTGGCCCAAAGGCTACGGATAGAAGAAGTGTATTTTTAGTTGCGAGGGCTATAGCCTAAAGGGTTAAAAATAAGAATCAGCTGGGGATTAGGTATTGATAGAGAAAACCCTAATCTATTATAATGGTTACAGCGTTCATGAATTTTTTATGGGATTGATGTGAGGAGGGGTTCAATTTGGGTAGGTTATTTGGAACCGATGGAGTACGTGGGGTCGCAAACACAGAGTTAACCTGTGAGCTGGCATATCAACTTGGAAAGGTTGGGGCCTACGTGCTTTCAGAAGAAGCAAAACAAACCCCCAGGATTGTTATCGGAAAAGACACCCGGTTGTCGGGCGACATGCTTGAAAATGCGTTGGTGGCAGGTATTTGCTCCGGAGGAGCATTAGCGGTCTGTGTTGGAGTAATATCCACTCCTGCCATAGCCTTTTTAGTTCGCGAATATGGTGCTGATGCTGGTGTTGTAATATCGGCGTCGCACAACCCTGCTAATTTTAATGGAATCAAGTTTTTCGATAGAAATGGATATAAGCTGCCAGATTGTATAGAAGAAAGAATTGAAGCCATCATTTTGGATCAGACCGAAACTGTGCCGAATCCCTCGGGTGACAAAGTTGGCCATATCATTAATATGAGTAACGGAAAAGCAAAGGATGATTATGTATCTTTTCTTTCAAGTACGGTTAACACTTCCTTTGATGGCTTAAAAATTGCTTTGGATTGTGCGAATGGGGCTGCCTATGAAACAGCTCCGCAGGTTTTCAGAAAGCTGGGCGCAGAGGTTCTTACTATCAATAATTGCCCCGACGGGCTGAACATCAACCAAAATTGTGGCTCCACCCATATGGAACCGCTCAAGGAATTTGTTGTTGAAAATCGTTGTGATATTGGCCTTGCATTTGACGGAGATGCAGACAGGGTTCTGGCGGTTGATGCAAACGGTATTACCATTGATGGAGATAAAATTCTCGGAATTCTTGGAACGGAATTAAAAAAAGAGAATCAACTTGTGAACAACACCATCGTAGCTACAGTAATGAGCAATCTTGGTCTGGATATCATGGCACGGGAACAGGGGCTGAACCTGGAAAAAACCAAGGTAGGAGACAGGTATGTTCTTGAACAAATGCTAAAGAACGGTCATATACTGGGCGGAGAGCAATCCGGCCATGTTATCATGCTTCGATACAACACAACCGGTGACGGACAGCTTACCGCATTGCAACTGGTTCAAATTATGAAAAAGACAGGGAAAAGCCTGTCTGAACTGGGATCAATAATGCAGGCATACCCGCAGGTTCTGGTAAATGCGAAGGTGAAGAACGAGAATAAGTATACATACATGGAAAATAATAAAATTGCTGAAAGGTGCAAAGAACTTGAAGAAGCTTTTCATGGTGAGGGGCGCGTTCTGATCAGACCGTCCGGAACCGAACCTCTGATTCGTGTGATGATCGAAGGAAAGGAGCAAAACTATATTTCGAAAAGAGCCATTGAACTAGCTCAGCTTATTGAAATGATGCTCGGATGACAACATTTTCCACTCTTGTGTGGGTGAGCTCGATTGACAGCTCCATCCGTGGGGAAGAGGATGTTATCGCGTATACTGCACCCATACGAGCACCTTAAAAGAACGGATGGAATGAAATGCAGGCTGAAACTGTCGGAAAGGGGGGCAGCTGCAGCAGATAGTCAAAAGCGCCAGGACTTTTATTGATTGAATAGCTAAGCAAATCGTAAAAGTTGACGAGGAGAAGGAGGTTATCGAAAGATTCGGCGGAAACCTTCCGGTGAGCCACCATCGTCAGAACCTGACAAAAACTGCCGGTGACGGTAGAACAAACAGGGTTCAAGTGGTCCTGCAATTCATACACATATATCCATAATAAGAACAAGCAGAACATTTGATGTCAGAATGTTACCAATGCTCATTGCATCTACTTGCAATGAATTGTGTTTATTGGGTTTATTAGCATATCTGCAAGTGTGCATTTTGGTTGCTGTTTGTTCGGAATATCCCAATCATGATGATAGTTTCGGAAGGAGAATTACAATGTGTGGTATTGTAGGTTATATTGGAACAAAACAGGCAGCCCCCATTCTGGTTGAAGGCTTAAAAAAACTGGAATACCGGGGTTATGATTCAGCAGGGATAGCTGTCTTCGACAAAAACAACAACATACAGGTGATCAAGACTAAAGGGCGTTTAAGTGCCCTGGAAGAAAAGCTAAAGCCCTGTAATCTTCAAAGCAATCTTGGGATCGGCCATACACGTTGGGCGACCCATGGAGAGCCGAATGATGTCAATTCCCATCCCCATGCCAGTCAGAATGGTCATATTGCTGTTGTACACAATGGTATTATTGAAAATTACATGCAGCTTAAGGAGTTTTTACAGTCGAAAGGATTTCTGTTTCAATCCGATACCGATACAGAGGTTATTGCGCAGCTGGTTGAGTATAACTTTAAGGGGAATCTCGTTAAAGCGGTTATGAATACACTGAACGATCTGGAAGGCTCTTACGCACTGGGGGTCATCTGTACAACATGCCCGGAAGAATTCGTCGCTGCGAGAAAGGATAGCCCGCTGATTGTTGGTATTGGTGAAAATGAAAACTATATTGCTTCCGATATTCCAGCAATTCTGCAGCATACACGAGATATATATATTCTTGAGGATAGAGAGGTTGTCCGGATTAAACAGAATGATATCGCCATCTTCAACCTACTGGGTGAAAAAGTTGAACGGGATATTTTTCATGTGGATTGGGACATAACCTCTGCAGAAAAGGGAGGCTATGAACATTTCATGATGAAGGAAATGTGTGAGGAGCCTCAGGCTGTAAAAGCAACGCTTATGCCACGACTGAAGGATGGCCGGGTTCTGTTGGATCAGATTGATATGACTCCAGAGGATGTTAAGCGGCTTGAAAAAATCAATATTGTTGCATGTGGAACTGCCTACCATGCCGGTATTGTCGGAAGATATGTTATCGAGAAGCTTGTCCGGATTCCTGTGGAGGTTGATCTTGCTTCGGAATTTCGGTATAAGGATCCTCTTGTGAATGAGAAACAGTTAACCATTATTATTAGTCAGTCGGGGGAGACGCTTGATTCGCTAATGGCTTTGCGAGAAGCCAAAAGAAAGGGCTCGAGGGTTTTGTCGATAGTTAATGTTGTAGGCAGCTCCATCGCAAGAGAGTCCGATGACATACTTTACACCTGGGCGGGACCAGAAATTGCAGTGGCCTCTACAAAGGCATATAATACCCAACTCGCTGCATTGTTCCTAATTGCTCTGGATATGGCGAATAAAAAGGAAACCATCACAGAAGCAGAGTATCAAAATTACATTGCGCAGTTGAATACAATCCCGTCCTTATTGGAAACCGTGTTGAACAACAAGGAAGATATTCAGAAGTTTGCTTCTGGGCAATTCAATGAAAAGAGTATTTTCTTCCTGGGCCGAGGCCTTGATTATGCCCTCTCAATGGAAGGTTCTCTGAAACTGAAAGAAATCTCATACATTCATTCTGAGGCTTATGCAGGTGGCGAACTGAAACATGGAACCATTGCGCTGATAGAGGAAGGAACTCTGGTTGTATGTCCGCTGACGCAGGAAAACCTTGTTGAGAAAATGATAAGCAATATCCGGGAGGTAAAGGCGCGAGGGGCTATAGTCATGGCTATCACTCAGAACAAGCATGCAGCTGAGGTGGTAAAATCGGCGGATGTGGTCATCACCATCCCAGATGTGATTTCTCTGTTTGCTCCCATTGTTGCTATAACACCCATGCAGTTATTTGCTTATTATATGTCCGTGTTAAGGGGAAATGACGTGGATAAGCCCCGCAATTTAGCCAAATCCGTTACTGTGGAATGAGCCGTAAAGACTTAGATTTGAAAAGTGTTGTATAATTCAAATAAAGTCCACTCCATGAAAATAAAGTTCGCTCTATAAAAATAAAGTTCGTTCCAAAATCCCGTAGTCGAAGCAGGAAAAATCCTGAACGGTTGCGGGATTTTGTTTTTTAGGAAGGAAAGGTTAAGTGGTAAGTAATAAGGCTAAAGACAATGATTTTAAAGGAATTGAGGGTATTATATATTGATGTCGGAAGTGAAAAAGGAATAGAAGAAACACATGAGAAAATGCAACCTTGATTTCACTGCAACAACTCCTGTAAAATAATTACATTAATGAACCTTGAAAAATGCATAAAACCATTGAAAACACTATCATTCAGCCTTGTTCTGTGGTATAATTAAATGGTCGAAAGAACCATATATTACGAACTAAGGATGAGGTTTATGTTTAAAGAAAATCGTCAGGACCATCAGGAATCATTTTTTAATACCACACTTGCCATGGATGACCGTGTTAGGGCAAAGCTCATGAAATCATGGGCACCTGTGTTCTATGAGAACGTATTTTGTCAAATAGATGAAAAGCCTTTTGCGGTATTATACGGAACTACTGGAAATCCTAACTTCCCGGTAAATATCCTGCTTTCGCTTGAATATATAAAACACATGAAGGATATACCCGATATTGAACTCATAGATGCTTACTATTTTGATTATCTTGTAAATTATGCAGTGGGTTTGAAAACGCTCGGTGAAAAACATCTATCAGAAAGAACACTATATTACTTCAGGCAAAGGATTTACCAGTACTGTCTTGAGAATCCTGGTGGGGATGATCTTCTTTTTGGACAGTTTATCAAACTGTTAAAGTCTTTTGCTGAAAAGGCTGGAAT
>JAAYKJ010000112.1 GCA_012522505.1 Clostridiaceae bacterium | reverse complement strand
CCTTCGTTCAGTTTCTGTGTCAGGCCCTTCAGGTCACCTCCATGAAAGGTTCCAACCTTGCTTTTGTAGTCCGGATAGGGGTTCCCGTAACGGTCCAATTCTCTGCCGTAAGAGTGGTTATTGGAAGTGTCTCCATCAACAAACCTGTCCGTCATTACAAAGTAAACGGTTGCATTATCCCATGTAAAAAACTCATTGTCTGTTTCAGCCAACGCTGGGGGCACAAAGCTGAGCGAAGTAATAAAATACAGTGCAACAAATAGATAGAGCAAGCAGATTTTTGCTTTTTTCATACACACACCTCCAGATTATCGTATAGATTGCGCAAGCGTTTGTATTATTAATATATGCACGATAACCGAGATGTTTCAGACGATAAGGGAATTTATTACCCTATAATTAAAAAGATATATGCACGATAACCGAGATGTTTTCAGAGAAAACCAAAGATAGAATTCCTTTTCAACTAACAAGGGGGACGGCTCTTCTGTTCTGGAAGAACCGTCCCCTTGTATACAGGGCAAAAAATATGCTCTCAGGCAGGGGTTCCAGGATCAATTGATAAAAATTCCAACCTTGCCCCCTTCTTTTCGTTATAATATATGACAGGGTAGATAATGGTACGGTGTGATGACTGGAACGGCAAAGCCTGGGTATTGTTGGAAATTGCTTTATTCACTGATTTTTTTGTGATACCCTTATGTCCAGGAGGAAGTTTTTCCCCCTCCAAAGGTGTCAAAATTGCTCGCTCACTGAATATAACTGGTTATAAAAACAGGGAATTTGGTTTCGAAGATATCGACGGCTGTTGGATTGGCGTGGGAATAAAAGAACGGTAAAATATGATTTTGCAATCCGTATGAAATGCGAAATAGCCTGATTATTTGGAAGAGAGTATTCAGGAGCAGGAGGAGGACCAATTATTTGCGGACGAAACAGGAAATGATGGATTTGATTCTGAACGTAGCCAAGGCTGATGAACGTATTCGTTCAGTACTGCTGGTAGGCTCGCGGGCGAACCCCGCAGTCCCTGAGGACATCTATCAGGATTACGACATTACTTATTTTGTCAGGGACATTACACCTTTCTACAACAATCCGGCATGGGTCGAGGAATGCTACGGCAAGCCTCTGATAATGCAGATGCCGGAAGTTATGCGTTACCCGGAAGGAGACGGTCATTTTACATATATGATGATTTATCCCGATGGAGTCCGTATTGACCTTTCATTTGACTTCAGAAAATACACCGATACCGGAGAACCTGCTGTTATTCTACTTGATAAAGACAATGGCAGAGGCTTTTTACCACCTCTGCCGGTACCCGGCGACAAGTATTGGCACATTAAACCGCCATCACCTCTTTTCTATTACTCCTGCTGCAATAACTTCTGGTGGTGCCTGAATAATGTGGCAAGAGGTATAGCAAGGGATGAGCTTCCATATGTCATGCACATGCTGAACTGTGTGGTTCGGTCTGAATTGCACGATATGATTAACTACTATATCGGTGTAAAACATGGATTCAATCTTTCCACAGGTAAAGAAGGCAAATATTTTAAAAAGTATCTTCCTGCGGAACTGTATGCACAATATACCGCCACCTATTCCGGCAGCAATTACACTGAAATCTGGGCGGCGACAGATACGATGTGTAATTTGTTTCATACACTGGCGTTGGCAGTGGCCGGGCATTTTGGCTTCACTTACCGGCAGGAGGAAGAAGACGGGATGAGAGAGTATTTGAGGATGGTAAATATAAACTCTCAGGGGTTACAGAAGTCCCTATAGGAGGATCATATGGAAGCGGATAATTTCAAAAGACCTGTTTTTTCACTTGACTCAATAGTGATTGATTGCCCGGATGCGGACAGCCTCGCGGATTTTTATGCGCGGATGCTTGGCTGGCACCGCTGCCCGGGCGGAGATGAGTGGGCAGCCATTTCCAATCCGGGGGGGGTTCGCTCCATATCAGGTACAGGCCTACTTTTTAGGTGGGAAAGTTGAGTAATTAACATTAATTCACTATACAGCTTCATTAAATATCTTTACCATCGAATAGAATAATTCCCCTCTGGCAATGAGTTCGTCATAATTCCCTGATTCAGCAATTACGCCGTTGTTCATAACGATTATTTGATCATAGCCTTTGAGAATACCGGGATTAAATTTATGTGTTATGACAATGCGAGTGACATTATCCAGCTTAAGGATCATGTTTTCTATTTCATACGAAGTTTGTGTGTCCAGCGCGGAGGTTCCCTCATCAATTATCAATACAGGGGTTCTCCGTAAGAGCGCTCTTGCAATGGATATTCTTTGTTTTTCACCACCTGAAAGATTGCTTCCGTCTTCATCACACAACAGGTTGAGATCCCTGTACTTAACCAGGGAATTAAGCTTGGATTTATCAATAACTTCTTTAATCTCTTCAGATGAGTAGCTCTGATACAGGGTGATGTTGTTTGCCAGGCTGTCATTCAGGATGAATGTAGTTTGCCTGACTGCGGTAATAATGTTATAGAGGCTATCGGTTTCAATATCCTTAAGCTCGGTGGCATCAAAGTAAATCTCTCCCTTGTAGTCCGGATGCTCGCCTAATATTAACTTTACCAGGGTTGATTTGCCTGACCCGCTCGGTCCGACAATTGCATAGCTTTTGCCCTTCAGGAAGGTATAACTGATATTTTTTACAACTGGTTCCTGAGAATTATATTAGAAGGATACATTACGGAGCTCAATCTCCTTCCCGAATTTATCTACAATCTTACCCTCATATACAGATTGGGCACAGATGTTTCTTATTTTTTCCGTAATATTTTTGGCACTTACATATTTGCTGTACTTGCTGCCTATTTTTTTCAGCGGATTGGTAAAATAATTCATCACGTTGAATAATGCCAGCACGTCACCATAAGTTGTTTTGCCCATTGAAACAAGAAAAGCTCCCACCAAGAAAACAGATAACATAACAAGGTATGTAGAAATGTGAACTGCAACACCGATAATACCGGTAACCCTGTTGTAACTGGCTGAAGAGTTTTCCTGATGATTTGATTTTTCTGATATGGATGCCACCACTTCATCATGGATTTTATAATAAGTTATGGTGGAGAATGCATCAAGCATTTCTTTTATTACAGATATAAAGGCATTGTTTGACTCCATAAATGCCTTCTGTTTTTCAGAGGCTAACTTCTTGCCCAGAAGCGGAATGATGAAGGACAAGGTGCTAAATATCTATTAAGTTCTATAATAAGTCAGTTTAAATCCAATAAGAACAACCCCACCTGGCTGATATCATATAGAAATTCAACCGGGCGGGGCTGTTTGTTATCCACCGTACATCATAATTTCCCTTGCAATAGCAGCGGCGTAAGCCTTGTCACCGTCAAAAGTCAGAATTGGTTAATACACTTTTCTGGGTGAAATCACCCTTTACCTCCAGTACTCCGGCTGTCAGATAACTACTATGATCGTACCGGCTGTTCATTACAAAGCTTCCTTTTACCAGTACATAGTCGTTAATCGAAAGATTCTGGTAACTTCTTTTTGCATATCCGGAGGATCTGTTTGACGGTGTGTTACTGTTCAGTGATAGTACCAGAAAACCATCCGCGGGGCCTGGCTAAGGTGTGAACAGTAACGTCGGTATTGTGCAATAACGATTGCTTCCATACGAAAAGACTTATGTTGAAAATATTTCGTATATGATATACTTGAATTACCAATAAATGAGGGGTAATCACAATGACAGTAGAGGAAGCGACAGCAGAACTGGCGTTGCTGCAGAAGAAAATGCATGCATTCAATCATGCAACAGGAATGATCTATCTGGACAGGCCAATAACGGAAACAAGAACTGCATTTACCCGGACAGGCCAGGCTCCGCGGATGATTTCCGGTACTGCCGCTTTACAGCCGCGATTCCGGTTATACAGTTTAAGATGCATTATGCTGAAGTTTTCCTGTATTACACAGTATCTATGCCGCAGAAAGCGCCTGCCATCTTTCATGGACACATGAAGCAGGGGGTTGATATACCGATGACGACAAATATTATGGTTGTGGATGACGAAAAATCAATAGCGGACTTAATCGAATTGTACCTGACCAATGAAGACTATAATGTCCTGAAATTCGGCAGCGGCCAGGAGGCCCTGAAGTGTGTTGAGGAAGAAAGGCTGGATTTAGCCATATTGGATGTGATGCTGCCGGATATGGACGGTTTCACGATCTGTCAGAGAATCCGGCGGAAGCATTTTTTCCCGATCATCATGCTTACGGCAAGAGTTGAGGATATTGACAAGATCAAAGGACTTACCCTCGGAGCGGACGACTATATGACCAAGCCGTTCAACCCGCTGGAGCTTGTAGCTCGCGTAAAAACCCAGCTGCGAAGATATATGAAATACAACAGCAACACGGAAAAAGAAAACCCCGTGGAGCCGAACAACGAATTTGACTTTGCGGGGCTTGTCATCAACAGGGATTCACACAAATGCACTTTGTACGGAAAACCGCTCTCGCTGACACCTATTGAATTCTCAATACTCTGGTATTTGTGTGAAAACAGGGGGAAGGTCATATCCACTGAAGAACTGTTCGAAGCCGTGTGGGGTGAAAAGTACCTGGATAATAACAACACAGTAATGGCGCATATAGCAAGGCTGCGGGAAAAGATGAACGAACCTTCACGAAAGCCGAAGTTTGTTAAAACAGTATGGGGGGTTGGCTATACAATTGAATAAGAAAAGTGCGCGTATTTCTACCAGAAGCCTTTCCAAAGCAATATTTATCCGTTTTTTCGGCTCACTGTCCATATTCACGGTGGCCCTGATGTTCTTTTTCTTCGCCGGAAGATACATCTGTTCAAAATTAACATGGTATGGCACCGAAATCATATATCCCATTCTCAACCTCATTGATGATTACCCGTTATTTTCCCTGGCTTTTTTCTGGTTCGTCGGCTTTTTCCTTCTCTATCTGATCTTCTGGAAAAAGGTTTTCGGCTATATGGATACCATCGTCGAAGCAAGCAATACGCTTGTGGCCAACAATGACGAACTCGTCCGCCTTCCGGCAGAATTGAAGGAAGTGGAGGATCGTATGAACCAAATGAAGCGGGCGGCAACCCGGAATGCCCGGCTGCTGAAGCAGGAGGAGCAGCGGAAGAACGATCTGATCGTTTACCTCGCACATGATCTGAAAACACCGCTGACCTCCGTTATCGGATATTTGTCCCTGCTTCGCGATGAACCCCATATATCCGACGAGCTTCGCACGAAATACCTTTCCATCTCTCTGGAAAAGGCTGAACGGCTGGAGGAACTGATCAACGAGTTTTTTGAGATTACACGGTTCAATCTCAGTGAGCAAACCCTGGAGATTAGCCAGCTGAATTTAACCAGAATGCTTGAACAGATTATTTTTGAGTTTCAGCCGATGTTTTCTGAAAAGAATCTCCAATGTACACTGCATGCTGCCCCTGATATCAAAATTAAATGTGATGCCAATAAAATGGAACGGGTCTTTGATAATCTGATCCGGAATGCGATCAATTACAGCTTTGAAAACAGCACCATCGAAATCCATGTCAATACCGAGCGGACGGGTGTGAGTATCCTTTTTAGGAATCACGGCAACACCATCCCGGAGGAAAAGCTGGAATGTATTTTTGAGCAATTCTACCGTCTTGATGCATCCCGGACCACGAGAACGGGGGGAGCAGGTCTTGGACTTGCCATCGCAAAGGAAATTGTCGAGCTGCATCAGGGAACCATTAAGGCTGCAAGTGAAAACGAGGCCATCGAATTTACAGTTTATCTGCCAATGCTCCCGTAAGAAAATCGTACTGCAGGCACTCACGTATAATCATCTGAATGCCTAAGACCTCGTAAGAAAATTGTAAGATTTTAAGAAGAAAAATATTAGCTTTTCATATCGAAAAACGGAAAAACAGAACTCTTTGTTTTGGTACCATATGGATCGAAACAAGGAGTTTTTTGTTTGCTTTAGTATTTATGGGACTGCGGAAAGCAGGGCTATAAAAAGCGCTAATAATTCAAGAGGCTAGCTCCATCAGGACTTCTGAAGACAGCACGCTGAGAGGATAGAGAGTAATAACAAAAAGACTTTGTGGATAAATAGTGAGATTTGTAACTGGAAATTATTCAACCTAAACACAAAAAATATATACGAGGGTGATGAAAATATGGAAAGAAAAAAAGTTGCGGTTTTGTTCGGTGGCTGCTCGACAGAGTATGAGGTGTCGCTACAGTCGGCATATTCTGTCATCACGAATATGGATCCTGATAAATACGAAGCCGTTTTGATCGGGATCACAAAAGACGGCCGCTGGTATCGCTACTACGGGGAGACTGAAAATATCTCCAAAAACACCTGGCATCAGGACAGGAAGAATTGCATGCCGGTTATGGTTTCTCCCGACAGTAAAGCCCGCAAGCTGATAGAGCTTTTGGATGGGTGCGTCACAGAAACCGGAATAGACATCGCATTCCCGGTATTACACGGTAAAAACGGGGAGGACGGTACCGTTCAGGGATTATTCGAGCTCGCAGGAATTCCGCTGGTGGGCTGCGGTACGCTTTCCTCGGCTTTATGCATGGACAAGGACAGGGCGCATAAGCTGGTGGCAGCAGCAGGAATTAAGGTGCCGCCGGCCGCCGGTCTGGATCAATTGCTGCCGGAGCGGGATATCCTAAAGCAAACAGAATGCTTGTCGTATCCTATGTTTGTAAAGCCCGTGAAATCAGGATCCTCCTATGGCGTCACAAAAGTGACTGGGAAAAAGGATTTATACGGCGCGGTTAAAAATGCCTTCGTATATGATGATCAGGTCATCATTGAAGAGGGTATTGACGGTTTCGAAGTTGGATGCGCCGTTCTTGGAAACAATACACTAATCATCGGCGAGGTCGATGAGATCGAACTGTCCGGCGGTTTTTTTGATTACACCGAAAAATATACATTGACAAGCGCAAAAATCCACATGCCCGCAAGAATCGACGCAGATACGTCCGCACGGATAAAGGATACGGCTGCCGTCATATACCGTGTGCTCGGCTGCAGGGGCTTCGCAAGGGTGGACATGTTCCTGAGTCCTGACAGGGATATCGTCTTTAATGAAGTGAACACCATTCCCGGTTTTACGACCCATAGCCGTTTTCCGAACATGATGAAGGGAGTTGGCCTTCGGTATGCGGAAATTGTGGACAGGCTTATTCAATTGGGGCTGGAAGAATGAAAATGATGATACTGAAACAGGGCTCAAATGAAAGGTTCGCCCGCCGGAGCGTATCCGGAAGAATGATGGTACTGAAAAAGGAAGAAATCTATATAGGCCCTTTGGTTCTTGTGAACCGGGAGCACCCTATTCAGAAAGAATTTACCCGGTCGGTCAGGCTCATGCCCTTCAATGACAATTACAGGGATATTCTACTGGATACGAAGACGAATGCGCTTCTGTCTTTGCTGCTGAAGTCGGTTGGAGTTAACGACGAAATCGTACCGGTAAGCGGTTATCGGACAAGCATAGAGCAAAGGATGATCTATTACAAATCGCTGATCAAGAATGGCAGGGTGTTTACTGAAAAATTTGTTGCGTTACCGGATCATAGCGAGCATCGAACAGGATTTGCCATTGATTTGGCCCAAAATTCCGATGCGATTGATTTTATTTGCCCCGATTTCCCCTATACGGGAATATGCGGTGCTTTCCGACAGAAAGCTGCTGATTACGGCTTTATTGAACGATACCCGAAAGGCAGGGAAGCCATAACGGGCATAGCCCACGAACCGTGGCATTTCCGTTTTGTCGGATATCCCCACTCAAAGATCATGCAGAATAATGATCTTACGCTGGAGGAATATATCCTGTTTATCAAGGATTATCCGTATGACCGTAAGCATTTTCGGATTTGTGAAAAATCGAAGGAAATTGAAGTTTTCTATGTAAAGGCCCGTCCCGAAACAACCGAAGTCATACTGTCCGAAGACACCTGTTATCAGATATCAGGCAATAATGTCGACGGATTCATTGTCACCATCTGGAGGTAAAATAAATGCTTTCATCGAAACGGTCAGGAGCGGTGGATCAATTCCGCATCATCTCTGCCTTTTTAGTCATCGCAATCCATACCTCGCCGCTGTTGTCATTCAATGATACGGCAGATTTTATCCTAACCCGTATTATTGCGCGTGTCGCCGTCCCGTTTTTCTTTATGGCAACCGGATACTTCCTGTTTTCATACATGGAGAAGGGAAACTGGCGTAAAATCGCGTCCTTCTGCGGTAAAACAGGCATCATCTACGGCGTATCCATTGTACTTTATCTTCCGCTGAACCTGTACAATGGTTATTTTGCTCAACCTGGCCTGTGGGGTCGGATAGCCGGGGATATCCTTTTCAACGGCACCCTCTACCATTTGTGGTATCTCCCGGCCGCGCTGACCGGCGTTTTCCTTGTAACCATACTGGTACATAAAGCAGGCATCAGGAACGCCTTCATTGTCTCAGCCGCATTGTATGTACTCGGGCTGGCGGGGGACAGCTACTACGGGATATCTCAGCAGATCCCGCTGTTGAAGCGGTTCTGTGATATAATCTTTCAGATTTTTGACTACACAAGAAACGGATTGTTTTTTGCTCCGGTATTTCTTACCATGGGCGGACTGATCTCTAAAGGAAATAAAAGGATTACGGCGCGCAAAACCGCAACCGGCCTGATTATTTCAGTAATCCTTTTGCTGAGCGAAGGGCTGCTGTTGCATCACTATGGTTTTCAGCAGCATGACAGCATGTACATCATGCTGCTGCCATGCATGTACTTCTTGTTCCGGACGCTGCTGCAAATGGACGGAAGGAGCAGTAAAAGCCTGCGCACCGTTTCTATGCTGGTCTACATCCTTCATCCCTGGGTGATTGTTGTTGTGCGCGGTCTGGCAAAACTGACACATACCCAAAAGCTCTTCATCGAAAACAGTTTGATACATTATTTAGCGGTAAGTATTATTTCTCTCGGTTCGGCCATGGTTTTAAACCGGCTGCGGATCCGTTTCAGGAAGCCGATCCCGCCTGTTGACCACAGGGCCTGGGCTGAAATCGATCTTGCGGCGTTGAAACACAATGCGGCGCAGTTACAAAGTGTTTTACCGGAGCAATGCAGGTTGATGGCGGTTGTAAAAGCGAATGCATACGGGCATGATGATACAGTCGTGGCGAGGACGCTGAATCAATGCGGTATTCAAGCATTCGCCGTCGCAACCCTCGAGGAAGGCATTCATCTGCGTAAAAATGGTATTATAGGTGAAATACTGATTTTAGGCTATACAAACTCGCAAAATATAAACTGTCTTGTACGGTACCGGTTAACCCAAACCGTGCTTGATAATGCTTATGCCCGGGCCTTGAATGCGGGCGGCAAAAAGGTCAGGGTGCATCTGAAAATTGATACGGGGATGCACAGGCTGGGTATTGCCTATAAGGATCTGGCCGGAATAGAAAGCATATTTAATCTCAAGAACCTGATCGTTACCGGAGTATTCTCACACCTGTGTGTTTCAGACAGCCTGACCGAAGAGGCAGTATCCTTTACAAACACGCAAGTCAAGCGTTTCCATGAAGTTATAGGCTTTTTGGAAAAAAAGGGGTATTCCGCGGGTAAAATCCACATCCAATCCAGCTATGGAGTATTGAACTACCCCGCTCTGTCCTTTGCTTATGCCCGGGCAGGAATCGTGCTGTACGGTGTTTTGAGCCGGAGCGGCAAAACGAGAATTCAATTGGATTTGCAGCCTGTTTTAGCTGTAAAAGCGAGAATCGCATGCGTAAAGCAAATCACTGCGGGTGAAAGCGTAAGCTATGGGAAAGAATTCACCGCGAAAACCGATATGACAATCGCGACCGTAACCATTGGTTACGCGGACGGGATTCCATCGAACTATTCTGAAGCCGGCGCCCATGTGCTGCTGCATTCGCAAAGGGCGCCCATTATCGGACGGATTTGTATGGATCAGCTTATTATCGATGTAACACATATTGACGAAGCAAAGCCCGATGATGTTGTTACCCTAATCGGCACCGATGGCAATGAACAGATACGCTGCGAGGAGGTGGCGGAAAAATGCGGAATAATTACGAATGAGCTTCTCAGCCGGTTGGGATGTCGCCTGAATAGGGTTCCGACAAGCATGTGTATGGATAATCGAGACTAAAAAAACATATCTTTACTTGAACCCTGCGTTTTGCAGCAAAATGAATAAAAATGAGCCCGTAACCATTGAAATACAAAGGTTTGTTGGATAAACTTGGATCTTTTTCACGGTCGGCAAAATGGTTAGAGGATGAAAAGCAGCCCTCTTTCAGTGGTGTATAACATCCGTGGCAAATACTTCATATATGTTCAGGAATATTCTACTATAAAGATAATGATATAAAAAATTAAAAAATTTATTTCACTTCAACACTTTTGGTTTTCCATTCGTTATATAAGTGAACGCATGTGAAAGGAAAGGAGTGACGGATATGGTAGAACTGCTATATTCAAAATATTACAGCCAGCTGCTCTGTTTCTGTTACTCTATTTCCCGTAATTCAGCGTTCGCCGAGGATGTTGTTCAGGAAGCATTTCTACGTGCGCTTGCCAATGCCGACATCCTCAATGACCTGCCTGAGTACAAATGCAGAGCCTGGCTTTACCGAACCGCAAAGAACATCATTATCGATAACGCCAGGAGAATGGCAAAATGTCCTGAACCTGAAGAAGAGGCTTTCAACGAAGACGATTATTCCAGTGTCACTGTGCAGATGATGTGCAGACAACTGCCGGAAAATGAACGGACGCTGTTCCATCTGCGTTATTTTGAAGGCTATAATGCTACGGAGCTTGGGGAAATGTTTGACATGCCGTCTGCTACAATCAGGTCAAAGCTTGCTTCCGCAAGAGCAAAGCTGAGAAAAATGCTGAATGAAAGTGAAGGGGAGGTTTGATTATGCCGAAGAAGAATCTGATGATCAATGCCGCTATGTGTGATGCAAGAAACATTTGTGAGGATACCCTTGAGAGCTATGAGAGTATTACGATAAACGCCGCAATCACTATAACAACTCCTGAGTCCAGCGCGCTTCTCCATAGGTACAATGTGACAATGAACTGCTCCAATGTTCTGGAGTGCGCCAACGATGTTGAATTGATGATGCATAACGGCAGTTATGTTATACACGCATCAGACACAGATGGAAAACCGGCCGTTCTCCTCGTAAACGGTTCCCTTACCATAGAACCGGGAGCAGAAAAAGCAGCAAGCCGATTCATATCCATCAACGTGAATGGCAGAGCAACATATCCGGTAAGTATGTCCTCCAGCCTTCGGTCGCTTAATGTGAACGGCAGCGCAGACTGTTACCCGGATGATGCGATTTTGCTGAAAAAAACCTTTATTGTTGATAAAACCTTTATAAAGCGATGCAAAAATGCAAAGTATTACGCTAAGAAGCGTGTTATCCTCATTGAGCCTTCTCTCGATGTTGGCGAACTGATCAATAAAGGCGTGCTGTTTATTACCGAAAAGGCAGTCGTGGCCGAGTCTCTGTTTGAGGCTTCGCTGCCGCTGTTTACCGACAAGACCGAGATTATTGTCTTACCTGACGGCTGCAGGTTCATTAATGATGACACCGAGCTTTCCAAATCGCTTTTACTCAAGTACGGAACAAAGCTGTATATCAATGGAGATCTGATGCTCGGTCCTTCAGATGAAGAGCTGCTTAAAAAGCTTGAATATCTCCATGTAAGCGGCGACATTCGTCTTCCAAAAGCGCTGGAGGAAGTATTCTCCGGTATCAATGCGGAATACCGGAACCTGCACCTTGTTCGTGAAAAATGCATCATCGGTAGAGTACATCTTTCCATTGACAACAGCATGCTTGAGAAAAATCCTGGTGGTATCACGGTTATCGACAGCGTTAACGTGAAAATTGCAGAGGACGTATCGCCTGAGCTTATACTTGAACGGCTTGAACTGGAGGATTGTGTCAATGTTTGCTGCTACCCTTCACAACGAAGCGCGGTGGAACAGATCGCTGACGCAGTGCATATTGACGATTCCGGAAAAAGCCTAAAAGGTCTGCTCGGCAGTCTTATACCAGGCATGGAGGATATGAAAGATGTAAAAATGATCAACGCAGCGAGCTATAAATTTTAAGGAGGATTGATAGAACATGGAGCTGGATATGGGACAAAGGCTTGGAGTCCTTCTGATGAACAACCGTTTCCTCACCGGCATCCGCGCAATGATAAAACACCCACAAAAACCGGAACACACTTGCACAGAAATATCTTCAGAATTGAAGGAATTCTGTCAAGCCGAGCAACTGCGCGAACCGCTGGAGTTAATCAATATACATGAAAAAATGGAATTGAATAAAACTATGAGTATAAAACGGATTCTTTAATTGGTTTTTTTGTTAGAAAGAATGCGGGAGGAAACATTCCCCCCGCATTCTTCTGTTCTGAACCGGAACGCTTTCTCCAGCGGAGCACCCACAGAATTCAGGCACAGAACAAATTCACCATCGCCGAGAGCTTCGAGAACCTCTTTGCCCATACGGGCCATAATACACATGTTTACAACAACATAAAGGCTGTCTGTAAATTGCTGGCATTGATAACTCCGAGAATATGATTTCCTCTGCAATGACATAACTAATTTGACATCTTTAGGAAAACAAAATAAAATGCAACTAACAGGCGGGGCAATAAAATATAGCTCATACGCAGGAATAAGCTGTGCAGTAAGGAAAAGAATACGATGGAAAGAATAAAAGAAAAAATCAAAAATACGGTGAATGAAATAGCAAACAGTAAGCTCTTTAGTGAACCTGCTGTCATGGTGTATCCATGGGAACAAGAATATAGTACGGATGAATATTTAGGGTTTATTAAAACCGGGAACGGGTATTTGAGTTTAGATAACCAAAAAAGGTTATTTATAGAGGAAAAGGTAAGGGAAATAATACGCAGAAACGGCGGAACTATAGTAAGACCTTATACTTGTGTATGTTATCTGGCCGTAAAAATATAATGATACACCGTTAAATTGTGTAAGAATTTCCCCATTCAACTCAGATTCAATTTTCATAACTTCTATCCTCATATCTATATAATAAAAGTCCTTGAAATCCAATGTTTTCAAGGACTTTTGTTTGGTGACCCACCGGAGACTCGAACTCCGGACACCTTGATTAAAAGTCTTTTCCCCCTTACATACATCTCGGAAAATACAGAAAATAAGGTCT
>JAAYKJ010000111.1 GCA_012522505.1 Clostridiaceae bacterium | reverse complement strand
CTCCGACACCATGCCAGAAGGAAGCACTTTCGGTGATATTGGAAGCCCTACAAGACCAGACCTGTAACGAAATTTTACTTCATGGGATAACTGGAAGTGGAAAAACAGAGGTCTACCTTCAGGTGATTCAGGAAGTGATCAGACAGGGAAAAACAGCAATCCTGCTGGTTCCTGAGATCGGGTTGACACCACAGACGGTCAGGCAATTCAAGGGAAGATTTGGAGACAGCGTCGCTGTCCTTCACAGCCGCCTTTCAATGGGAGAACGATTTGATCAATGGAATAAAATAAAAGACGGTGCAATCAAGGTTGTTATCGGTGCTCGCTCTGCAGTTTTTGCGCCTCTTGACAATATCGGCATTATCATTATTTATGAAGAACATGAAACCTCGTATAAATCAGACAGAACACCGAAATATGATGCAAGGACGATCGCAGCAGCCCGTTCCCGATTTCATAACGGTCTGGTGTTGTACGGATCTGCCACACCATCTGTTGAAAACTATTACAGGGCGGTAACCGGAAAGATTAAGCTGGTGGAAATGCTCGAACGCACCAATAACCATCCATTGCCGGAAGTATTGACAGTTGACATGCGTGAAGAGATGGATAAGGGTCTGCGTAATGAATTCAGCAAAAGATTGATACGGGAGCTTCAACAGAACAAGGTGGCTGGTGAACAATCCATTTTGTTTATCAATCGCAGAGGTCATTCCAATTATGTTTTGTGCCGGAAGTGCGGATTCATTGCAACATGCCCCTATTGTAGCATATCGCTGACATGGCATCAGAATGAGAAACGGCTCGTATGCCATTATTGTAGTTATGCCACTACAAAACCCGATATCTGCCCGAAATGTAAAGCCCACGCCCTGGAACCCCATGGTCTTGGCACACAGAAGGTTGAGCAGATGCTTCCATGCATTGAACCCGGGTTTTCAGTGATCCGGATGGATTTGGACACTACAAGCGGAAGGCATGGACACCAGAAGGTATTGGATGCATTCAGAGAACGAAAGCATGATGTGATGGTTGGCACTCAAATGATTGCAAAGGGGCATGATTTTTCAGAGGTAACACTGGTTGGTATCCTAAATGCAGATAGTCTGCTTGGAAGCGGAGATTACCGTGCTTCAGAAAGGACTTTCCAGCTGATCACGCAGGCATCTGGAAGGGCAGGCAGGGCAAAAAAACAAGGCAGGGTTGTATTGCAGACCTACAATCCTGATGAATTCAGCATCCAGGCTGCCATCCGCCAGGACTATAAAGCGTTTTTCAAGCAGGAAATCAGCCTGCGCAAAAGATTGCAACTTCCACCATACTACCACTTTGGTATAATACAGATATCCGGAAAGGACAGGGCACTTGTGGAAAAAACAACCCGCAGGATTCATTCAGAGATCGTTGCCAAAAAAGAGTTCAATACCGGAATGTTTCTTTCTGAGCCTGCGCCTTCACCGGTTTTAAAAATGAAAAATCGTTTCAGGTGGAGGGTTGTATTGAAGCATCCTTCGATAAAAGCCTTGGTAACGGTGCTGGAATGGGTATATGATGCACATGGGAGCAGTGGAAAAAAGCAGTACGTTGTTTCAGTGGATATCAATCCTGCAAGTATGATATAATTGGAATCAGAAAAAATATGGAGGAAACAAGTATGGCCATAAGGGAAATTCGTAAAAAAGGTGACGAAATTCTCAGAAAGATCTGTAAACCAGTCTCTGCCGTCAATGAAAAAGTGCGGGAACTTCTGGACGACATGCTTGATACCATGTATGAAGCAGATGGTGTTGGCCTGGCAGCACCCCAGGTGGGAATCATGAGGCGAATTGTTGTTATTGATGTGGGTGAAGGTCCGGTAGAGTTGATCAATCCTGAAAAGATTGAAGAATCTGGGGAGCAGCTGTACGTGGAGGGATGTCTTAGCATTCCTGGTATATACGGTGAAGTGAAAAGGCCCGAGCGTGTTGTAGTGAAAGCTTTGGACAGGGAAGGCAAGGAAATACGCATCGAGGGGACTGGAATGCTGGCAATCGCGATGTGCCATGAAATCGATCATCTTGATGGTATTTTGTTTGAGGATCGTGTTATACGGTATGTCGATGTGAACAAGGATGCAGATAGGGAAGAAGAAAGCTGAATGCTCCAGAAAGCACAGGAATAAGTACAAAAGAGGGATAGTAATGAAAATAGTATTTATGGGCACTCCGGATTTCGCAGTTCCCAGTCTTGACATATTGTTTGAAAATGGTTTTAACATTGCACTTGTGGTTACGCAACCGGATAAACCCAGAGGAAGAGGGCATAAGGTTTCCTATTCGCCAGTTAAGGAATATGCTCTGGAAAAGGGGCTTCCGATAATTCAACCGATTAAGATCGGTGAAGAAGAATATGTGAGCAAGCTGAAAGCCCTTGAACCAGATCTTTTTGTTACCTGCGCATACGGACAGTTTCTTCCACAAACGATACTGGACATTCCCAGGAATGGAACAATCAATGTTCACGGTTCATTGCTGCCGAAATACCGCGGTGCCGCGCCCATTCAATGGGCAATTATCAACGGTGAACGGAAAACCGGAATTACAACGATGCTGACGGTACTGAAGCTGGATGCAGGGGATATGCTTTTAAAAAAGGAAATCGAAATTGACGATGAAATTACAGCAGGACAACTATACGACAGGATGTCAGTACTGGGTGCACAAACCTTGCTGGAAACGATCCAAGGGGTTCAACAAGGAACACTAACCCCTGTTCCGCAGGAGGAATGCGATACCTGCTATGCACCGAGAATCACAAGAAAAACTGGACAAATCGATTGGAACAAGTCTACACGTGAGATTCATAATCTTATCCGCGGCACCAATCCCTGGCCAGGAGCATATTCATATTTCAAAGATGAATGCATGCGTGTGTGGAAGTCACAGATCCTATCCGAGAACAAGCAATCACCTGCTACCCCCGGAACTATATTGAATGTTTCCAAAGATGGTTTCGATGTGCAAACCGGGGATGGAATTCTTAGAATCACCGAAGTACAATGCGCTAATGCAAAGCGTCTGACAGTTGGTCAGTATATTTGCGGCCATTGCGTTAATGTGGGGGATTGTTTTGGAGTGGAATAAACCTTTTCAAAAGCTATCATGGATTGTGATTGTCATCCTTCTGCTCTTGATGCTGGCTGTTACTGTTGCTGCTGGTTTTTTCAGCATTGTAACCTTCCAAATGATTTTTTACACCGCAGCTGCATGCCTTATGCTGGTTTTCATGAGCCTTGTAATTAGTTTTTTCGCAATCTATCGGTTTATTTCCAACGAAGGGCAGCTGACCGGGAAAAACAAATCAACCCTTCGGATGGCTTTGAAGATCTTCATGCCAATTCTTCTTGCTGTAAGCAATATTTTTAGTTACAGGAAGGATGAGATACGCCGTGTTTATATACAAGCAAACAATGCATATGTTTTGGGGATGGGAATAAAGGCAGAGCCTGAAAAAACGCTGGTCATTTTGCCCCACTGCCTTCAATCGTCAAAATGCCGCTACCGCATAAGAGAAGGGCTGGAAGATTGCCAGCAGTGCGGATCATGCAATATCGGAGACATTAAGCAGCTCATCCAGCGATATGGTGTGCACGCAGAACTTGCTACCGGAGGCACATCAGCAAGAAAAACAATCAAAGATACCAAACCCGAATTTGTAATTGCGGTCGCATGTGAAAGGGACTTATCATCGGGCATCATGGATGTTAGAGGTCTTCCCGTTTATGGTTTATTAAACAAAAGGCCGAATGGTCCGTGTCGGGATACCTTCACAGATATCGCTGAGCTGGAGAGAATGATTCAATACTTTACTGTCCGGGAAGTGCCAGAATCAAACGTTTCAATCGAAGAACACAATTGACGCACCCGCTGTATTTGTAAAACACTACGAACGCAAATACTGTTGTATGCCACTGCTGGTTTGATTGTGGTAAAACAGGAAATGAAGATGTCTTGATGGACAATTCCAAAGAAAAAATCAAAATAGAAGGGAATATACGATGAAGCTGCTTCTTCATATGTGCTGTGCTCCCTGTGCGACAGGAGTACTGAAAAAGCTTACCGATACCGGTAATGTGTCGGTTTTCGGTCTTTACTACAACCCCAACATTCACCCGGAACAGGAAAACAGTGCCCGGTTGGCTTCGGTTCAGGCTTTATCTCGGGATGAACAATTTCCGGTATTCATCGAAGAAGCAATGATGCTTGATTATTGGAAAGAAAAGCTTCAGGGCGAAAAGGAACTGCGTTGTAGTACCTGCTATGCTTTGAGAGTCGATCGAATGGCTGAAATGACACGGGAACGTGGAATGGATGCGTTTACGACAAGCTTGCTGATAAGCCCGTGGCAAAATCATGAAACAATAAAGAGATTATGCGAAGCTGCTGCAGAGAAATACAAGGTTGATTTTTTATATCAGGATTTCAGACCTTATTACAGGGAAGGGAAGAATGAGGCCTGGAGGAGGGGATATTACATGCAGAAATATTGCGGATGTGTATATTCCTATCAGGAATCCGATCATAAAAAAAAGCCGGTATATTATTTTTGAAATTCGAGAGTAAAGCCTTATTTCATCCTTTGTCAAGGCTTTTTTTTATTTTTCTTCATATTCTCTCACAAAGTTGTCGAAATATTTAGTGAACTGTTGTATAATGGTATTAAGAGACATGAATCTGTTTTCTATTTACCAATGATAAATAATTGTGGGGGAATCACAATGAAAAGGCTCTTTTCGTTATCTGTTTTAACCATTTTTGCAATGGCATTGTTGTCAAATATTTCCCTGGCTCAGGATATTACCGTTAAAACGGGTACTTCATCCCATGTTTACAAGGGAACGGTATACAATCTTGAGTTGAATGGGGTATGGGTGCCTACTGAAACGCCTGTTATTGTTGTTTCGGGTGTTGCCTATGTTCCGCTGCGCGAGGTTTTTCAGGATTATCTTGGGCTAACCGTTGGCTATGACAGCGCTCTGGAAATGGCATATGTCCAGTCCAATTCCAATAAGATGGAATTCAGTTATAAAGACCAAGCAATATTTCAGAACGGGAAAAAGCTTGACTCCTCTCTTCCGGTTGCCAATATTAACGGAAACACAATGGTTCCCCTTTCTTTAACTGCAGGATACTTTGGATATACTGTAGGGGTCAAATCCGATAACAAGACAATCACCATCCAATGGAACAATAAAAACGAAACAAGCGCCGTTGTGAAAGATGCAAAAGTAACAGGAACGGTAAGTAAAATATCCTATTATTCTGAAATCGGGAAAGAAAACATTCTGATAGAGACTACTGCGAAAGAAATCAAGAACCATTATGTTATAGAACCCGTCGATGAAAACCCTTTTTATCGGTTGTGTGTGCAGATTCAAAAGGCTGATATCGAATATGCTGGAAAGCTTGATGTATACGCCGGCTCTGTACAGCAAATCCGCTATGCTCAGGCCGATGCTGCTCAACATATCGCAAATGTAGTCATAGAGGTGGATCATAAGCCACAATACACGATTAATACGGTATCAAATGGCATTGAAATAGCAATTGTTTCCAGCAAAAATTCCACCGGTGCGACAAAACCCGAACCTACCCAGGCTCCAAAGCCAACCGAAGCACCAAAGCCTACCCAGGCACCACAGCCCACCGAAGCTCCAAAGCCTACTCAGGCACCAGAGCCTGCTGAAACGCCGAAGCAAGATCCTTCTCCTGATCCAACGGGTGCGCCAACACCCACCCCAACCCACACGCAAATTGGTAATGGCGCTATTTATTACATAATGGATGGAAATGATTGTGTTGTTTTTTTGGATGGGATTAACCTGCTCCAGCAGATAGAGCAGAACCCCGATCAATACTCGATGGAATACCGGACGATAGAAAAAATACTGCAGATTAGGCTTCCCATAACAGAAAATTACAGGACAGAGGTTCTGCCTGGTAACACTCTGTTGCATGGAATTATCGCCTTCAACAGCAATATGCGGCAAGAAGTGAACATACGGATATCGGGGAGGGAGCCGCTAAGTTATGCGGTAGAACCCAATGGAAACGATGGTACGAAGATCAGATTACGAGAGTATGGTGGGTTTGCTCAACAATCACCCAGTGTGTCGAATACTGAGCCAACTACCACTACACCAACTCCAACACCAGTTGCTTCGAAGCCTGAGCCCACTGCCACTACGCCAACACCGCAGCCGAGTATAACACCCATCCCAACACAGCCACAACCGCAACCAGAACCTACTCCAGCTTTGTCACCTCCTCAACTTGCCAGCAGAGGAGAAGGGGCTCGATCGGGTACGGTTTCATATGTTGCAGGAACGGATACCATCATAATCGATACGAATGGTCTTGAGGAATATAGGGTGTTTCGGTTGAGTGATCCTGCCCGAATTGTCATTGATCTTTACCAAAACATTATTGAATCCAAGCATCTGGATGTTCCTGAAGGACGAATGTATACCAAAATAAGGACCGGCCAATTTGAAACAACCACCGCAAGAATCGTTCTCGATATCGCTGAGGATCATGACTTTGAAGCAGTTAAAAATGCGGACAGGCTTACGGTTAAAATAAAACCTTCGGGAATACGGAACATGACCTTTGAAAGCTATAATGGCCTGGCGTCCCTGATATTGACCAGTCCGGGTCTTAGAACAAAGATAGAGAATAACATCGACAATATCTTGATAGAAGATGATAAAGAAGCCAAAACCTTTGCTTTTGTTTTCACAGACGGCATGATTGATTTGGGAAATGGCAAGCTACAGGCCGGGGACAAAATCATGAAATGTGTTCAAACCCTTACTTCCGGGAATAATGCGTTTCTTGTGATAGAACGGGAGAACAACAATACATCTTACCGATTCCGATATACAGATTCGGATGATGTGGTAATCATTGAACCCACCAATGCACAAAATTCAAACACTGGAAGCGAATCTGCGGATTCAAACGGAAGCGGCACACAAACTGGTTCTCCTTCCGGAACAACAGTAAACCCCATGGCTGGTGGTAAGCTTGTGGTTCTTGATCCAGGCCATGGTGGTTCTGAGCCTGGTGCAACCTATGGGAAAGATGAGAAATGGTACAATCTGGATATTACAAAACGGCTGGAAGCTATTTTGGTATCGAATGGGGTGAATGTAAAGCTAACCCGTACCACCGATGAATTTGTCAGCTTGGATGAACGAGTAAAGATGGCCAACGACTGGGAGGCAGACTTCTTTTTAAGCGTCCATAACAATGCCTTCTTCGACAAGGGTATGCACGGAACGATGACCTTCTTCTATACCGGTAGCTATAAAGGGAAGGAATATGCCACAATCATACAAAATGATCTGCTAAAGAACTTAGGTTCGAAGGACCTTGGTGTAAAGAGCAACACTTTTGTCGTCATAAAGAAGACGAAAATGCCCGCAGTTTTGGTTGAAATCGGATGTCTGTCAAATGCCGATGAAAGAGCAAAGTTGGATACGGAGGAATATCGGCAAAAGGCGGCCGAATCTCTGGCAGAAAGCATCATGAAGATCATGGACAGAATCGAATAGCCTTACCTTTCTTCGGTTATAATTCAGGGCAATTCAGCTTAATGTATGAAAAATACATAAAAAAGTCAAAGGAATTCATGAATTCTTTTGATTTTTTTATGCATTTCATTATGATAATATAGTTAAAGAGTATTTTTAGAAGAGTTACGAAAAACTAAAGATGAGAGACGAGCTGAACAGTCATAAACGGCTATCAATGCGATTTGCTGTTTTTTCTGGTTTACGGATATAACCCGAAAACAAACTACTTCATAGAATGAAGTATCTGCGTGTGACCTTGTTTCGTTTTTCATTAAGAGAACATAAGGTTCTATGAGATACCAAACCCTGCATTCCGTAAGGCTTGTATTATTTTGTATTGAGAAAGGAATAAAATATGTCACGTATTGATGGCCGAAAAAACAATGAGCTAAGAAAAGTAAAAGTGACCAGAAACTATATCAAATATGCTGAAGGCTCCGCATTGATAGAGTTCGGAAATACAAAAGTCATCTGCACTGCTTCGGTGGATGATAAAGTCCCCTTGTTTAAAAAAGGATCCGGTGAAGGCTGGGTTACAGCGGAATACAGCATGCTTCCGAGAGCCACACAGGTTCGTAATATCCGTGATATCAGCAAGCTGAGGTTGAATGGCCGAGCAAATGAAATCCAGAGGTTGATAGGACGTTCCCTACGTTCGGTTATTGATCTGAAGTTGCTGGGTGAGCGAACGATAATGGTAGACTGTGACGTTATTCAGGCAGACGGAGGCACAAGAACGGCTTCCATTACAGGCGGTTTTATTGCTCTGATGGATGCCTGCAGTTATCTTGTTGACAAGAAGAAAATTTCTGAAATCCCAGTTCTCAATTTTGTTGCAGCAGTTAGCACCGGGCTTGTAAAAGGCCAAGAGATGCTGGATTTGTGTTATGAGGAAGATTCTAACGCTATTGTTGACATGAATGTTGTTATGACAGATGCCGGGGAACTAATTGAGGTTCAGGCAACCGGTGAATTGGCGCCTTTTTCACGTCAGTCCATGAACACTATGTTGGACCTGGCCGAAAGCGGCATAAGAGAGTTGATTTCAGTTCAGAAGAATGCACTGCTGGAACGTTATAAATAGGGGGCATATATGCGAAAACTGGTTGTTGCATCCAAGAACATAGGAAAACTCAGAGAGATACAAGAAATCTTAAGAGAATTGCCCTTTGAAATCATCTCCATGCAGGAGGCAGGGTATGATTTTGAAATTGAAGAAAAAGGAAATACTTTTCAGGAAAATGCAATGTTGAAAGCACAAGCTCTTTTTCAACATGTGAATACCATGGTACTGGCAGATGACAGCGGCCTGGAAATCGATTATTTGGGCGGTGCGCCTGGTATCTATACGGCCCGTTTTGCTGGCGAAAATGCCAGCCAGGAAGAGAAGAATTCAAAGATTATAAATCT
>JAAYKJ010000012.1 GCA_012522505.1 Clostridiaceae bacterium | reverse complement strand
AATAGCAGGATTCTATAAAATAAAACATATTTGTGCAAAATTCGCTATAGATCTAATATAGCATACCGCCCGGTGCGTTTCAAGGAGAAAAAAATTGTCACTGTGCCACCTTATATGTTGGAACAAGCACTTTAACATACTCCTTGATTTCCTGATGATCTGCCGTCTTATAGATGGTGGTGCTTAAATGCTCCAGTTCCCTTTTCAATAGCTCATAATCGGTATGAAGAGGCTTGGCTACGAATATTTTGTTGTGTTTTGTCGCTTTCAGGCCTTCTTCGTTCATTAACAGCTCTTCATATAGCTTTTCACCCGGCCGAAGCCCTGTTATTTCAATGTCGATATCCTCATTCGGTTCAAAACCCGATAAACGAATCAAATTCCTTGCAAGATCCATGATCTTTACTGGTTGCCCCATATCCAGCACAAAGATTTCTCCGCCCTGTGCCATGGAACCGGCTTGAATAACCAATTGAACCGCTTCCGGAATGGTCATAAAAAACCGGGTGATATCAGGATGCGTAACGGTAACAGGACCACCCTGCTCAATCTGCTTTTTAAACAAGGGGATCACACTTCCGTTGCTGCCCAATACATTTCCAAAGCGTACCGCAACAAACTCGGTTTTGCTTTTTTCATTCAGCGACTGAATGATCATTTCAGCAATCCGCTTCGTAGCACCCATCACATTGGTTGGGTTTACGGCCTTATCCGTGGAAATTAAAACAAACCGTTCGGCCTGATGCTTGTCCGCACAATGGGCAACATTCCATGTTCCAAAGACGTTATTCTTAATTGCTTCTTCGGGATGGCTCTCCATCAGCGGCACGTGCTTGTGGGCTGCAGCATGGAAAACAATGTTTGGCTTGTATTCGGCGAATATTTCATCCAACCGATTCATTTCACGCACATTGGCAATGATCGGAACTAAATCCAGCTCGGGATATTTCTTTGTTAGTTCATTGAGGATGTCATACAGGTTATTTTCATAGTTATCCAGCATCAACAGTTTTCTCGGTCCATACGATGCGATCTGCCTGCAAAGCTCGGAACCGATAGAGCCGCCGCCTCCAGTAACCAAAACCACCTTACCGCCCAGGTACTGCGCAATTTCTTCCAGATTCGCCATAATCGGCTCACGGCCCAACAGATCTTCAATATCTACATCCTTGATCTTCTGAAGAGAAATTGTTTCGTTAATCAGCTGCGACATAGAAGGCAGGATTTTCACCTTACAATCGGTTTTGGAGCATCGTTCATAAATATTATTAATAATCGCAGGTTTCGCTGAGGGAATCGCAATGATGATCTCATCTATGTTTTTACTGTCCACAACATCTTCAATGTCTTCAATACCCCCCAAAACAGGGATTCCATTTACCTTTCTGCCCTTTTTATCATCGCTGTCATCCAAAAACGCAACCAGCTTATAACGCATTTCTGGGTGCAGCTCAATTTCTTTCGCTATCATGGCACCTGCATCCCCAGCGCCAAATATTGCTACCCTTTTCAGGTTGTCCACTTTTATTACACGGCCTAGAACAAGCCTTCTGTACAGGCGGTATACCAGCCGGGAACCGCCGATAAAGAATACATCGATCATGCCGGTTATTACAAAAATACTTCTGGGAGCAAGCCTGTCCACAAAAGCGATATAGGCAAACATTGCGCCATTTGTAATGGCAGAGGCCAGAAAAACGCTGACCAGTTCATAAATACCGGCATAGCGCCATAGACTGCGGTATAGTTTAAAGAGGATGAAAACAGATATTTTTAGAATGATGGTTATACCCAAAAGAATTGAAATATGCGGTACGAAATTCTTTGGTATGGACTCATACTCAAAATCAAATCGGATTAGATAAGCCAAAAAGAACGATACAACAACTAATACTGTATCTGATAATACAAATAATCCGGTTTTTATTCTCTGCTTCAAAGTGTTCTCCTTCTTTCAAATGAGCATGCATTACCCGTTGGTTTCATTGAAATTGTAACACACTTCATAAGAAATTTGAAGAATAATAGTATTCCAGTTACATTAAGCCTATCGTAACAGTATGCCAGTTGTAGAATAGTCATTGCGATTTATCGCTAAATATCTTCTGGCATTCTCTATAACTCTCTATCGTGCCTATATCATACCGTTCACCGGAAAATTTATAGGCATAGACTTCCCTATGCCGAATTAACCATGGTATAAGATTTCCCGGTGCATCTGGATTGTTACCTTCAACCAAATACTGTTTAATGAGTGGAATTGTTAACTTTGAAAATATGTAAAAAGGAGGCACAGCGAGCTTAGACTTTGGGTGTTTAGGCTTTTCTTCGAATGAAATAACTTTACTGTTTTTATCAACTTCAATCACACCTGTTCGCTTTAATCTTTCAATATCATTCATCTCATGGGTAGTGATGGAATCCTTTTTATGTTTAGCGAAGAATGAAACAAAACTCGTAAGCTCAAAGTCAAACAGGTTATCACCTGCTAAAATCAATAAATCATCATTCAAAGTATATTGTTCTATAACAAACTGTATGTCTGCAATGGCACCCAAACGACTTTCATTTGAGGTTGTACCATCATTAACAACTCGTATTTTTTTTGAGTACTTATTAAATTATTCACCAAACTAATATTATGATTACAACCCAATAAGCCGGAATTTTTTTCATAGTTTCCATACCTAAGCGGCTT
>JAAYKJ010000110.1 GCA_012522505.1 Clostridiaceae bacterium | reverse complement strand
TGAAGGATTCTGAACTGGTGGGTTTGATGGACAGGGACGATTCGAGGCAAGTGATGCATATCACATACGGGCTATTGCTTAAAGCCAAAGATGATAGTGGAAAAGCCTTATTCAGGGATGAAATCTATGCTACGTTGAATACTTATGAAAAAGACTACAGGGATGTTCTGAAAAAACATATAGGCAGGCATCTTGAAGCGCTTGGACTGTAGCGTAGTTTCTGTTATGCACAGCTAATATCTTAAGTATATGGGGTGTGAACAGCCCCTATACAGGAATATTTTGCTTGACATGGACTTGCTCCTATATTATTATTATGGTAATTCAATTGAAGATATGCCTGCGGGAGCCGGTAATGCCGGCTGAGAGGGAGTAGCTAGCTCCGACCGCGCAACCTGATCCGGATCATACCGGCGTAGGGAAGGGTGTTTTTGGTTCAAACCGCCTTATCCCGGCGGTTTTTTTGTTCAAAAGTATCCTGTTGGTACGCAAAACATCCATTTTGGGAAAAATGAATAATAGGAAAGTAGAAAGGTAGTGAATGAAATGCCTGTTGCCAATGTAAGTTTGCAAATATTGCCACGGGTCAGCGACGAAAGAATTTATCCTGTAGTGGACAAGGTGATAGCGCACATTGCGAAAAGTGGCGTTAAATATATCGTCGGACCGATGGAGACAACCATGGAGGGGGAACTTGACCTTCTTCTGGATATCGTAAAAGAAGTACAGGATCTTTGCATCAGAGAAGGCGCGACCCGAGTATTGTCGGTTGTGAAGATTGATTATAAACCGGAAGGTGTGACTATGGATGAAAAAGTGGGTAAGTACAGATAATTTTAGTCTGCCGGTTTCATTTGTGATCCTATTGCTCTTGTGGGAAATTGCGGTGTATCTGTTGAAAACACCAGAATATCTGATCCCGGCCCCAAGTGCAGTTTACAAGGCTTTCATTGAAGCTTTCCCTGTGCTGATGGACCATACACTGGCCACTTTTCTGGAGGTGGTTTGTGGATTCTCACTGGCTTTAATCCTATCGGCAGGAATATCTTTGCTGATGGCAAGGTTCAAGATGCTGTACAGGATCATCTGGCCATATATGGTCATCAGTCAGACTATACCGCTGTATGTTCTGGCGCCATTGTTTACGATATGGTTTGGGTTCGGTATTCTGCCCAAGATTTTGATCGTTGTTCTGGTTTGCTTCTTCCCGATTACAGCTGGGTTTGTTCAGGGATTGGTATCTACGGAACCCGAATTGGATGAGCTTTTGCAGGTTATGCGAGCTACGCCAGCTCAGATTCTTTGGAAGGTCAGGGTGCCGCAGGCAATGCCTCATTTGTTTTCGGGGCTGAAGATTGCAGCAGCGTATAGTGTTACGGGAGCAGTATTGTCGGAATGGGTTGGCGCACAGAAAGGTCTGGGAATATTTTTGACCCGATCTATGAAAACCTATAAAACCTCAGCTCTGTTTGCGGATGTATTTATCATAATTATTTTGAGCTTGTTCTTGTTCTTTACGATTCATTTATTGGAAAAGAAATTCACAAGGAGGAAAACCACAATATGAAAAAGTACTGTCATCGATTGATGATTATAATAGGAGTTTGTATTCTGCTTAGCGGATGCGGCAACCCGGAAAAGTCAAAAGTAACGGTTGTGCTGGACTGGACACCGAATACAAACCATACTGGTCTTTATGTTGCTGTAAACGAGGGCTATTTTGAACAGGAGGGCCTTCATGTAGAGATTATCCAGCACCAGGAGGGAACCGCAGAACAACTTGTTTCAGCCGGGTCGGCCCAGTTTGGAATTAGTTATCAGGAAAATGTCACCTTTGCAAGAGCAGAGGGAATCCCGATTATATCGCTGGCAGCAGTCATCCAACACAATACCTCGGGTTTTGCTTCGCTGCAAGAAAAAGGAATTGTATCTGCGAAAGATTTTGAAAATAAAAAGTACGGTGGTTGGGGATCACCTATCGAAGAGGCAACCCTGCGTTACCTAATGGAGCAAGAGGGAGCTGACCCGGAAAAAATGCAGATTGTGACAACCGGAGATGCGGATTTTTTCCAGGCTTCCAGTACGGGCGAGATTGATTATGCGTGGATTTTTGAAGGCTGGGCAGGTATTGAAGCACGCCTGAAGGGTATGGAGTTGAACTATATCGATTTGGGGAAGGTCGCCGAAGTGTTTGATTATTATACGCCGGTGATTATTACGAGCGAGAATCAAATCCATGAAAACAGAGGCCTGGTGGAGAAGTTTATGCGTGCTGTGGAAAAGGGATACCAGTTCGCGATAGAAAACCCCGATGCGGCTGCTGAAGTTTTGATGGAACACGCTCCTGAACTGGACAGGGAACTTGTTGTGGAAAGTCAGAGATACCTTGCCGATAAATATCAGGATGATGCACCCTATTGGGGAATGCAGAAGAAGGAAGTCTGGGAGCGGTATATGAATTGGCTTTTTGATAATACATTTATCACAGAAAAGGTGGATGTTTCAAAGGCCTACACAAATGAGTTTCTAAGTGGGGAAGAGTAGAAAGGAACGACTATGAAACGTGCTGTGGAAATTACCGGATTAAGCAAATCATATCAAATGGATAATAGGGAGCTGCTGGTATTGAACGGTGTGAACCTTCAGGTGGAAGCAGGTGAATTTATTTCTATTATCGGACCAAGTGGTTGCGGTAAAAGTACGCTGTTTCGTATCATTGCCGGTTTGGAGAAAGATTTCCTTGGAATGGTTTATATCAATGGATATGATATACAGACTGAAAAGCCACGATTAGCCTATATGCTTCAAAAGGATCTGCTGCTGCCATGGAGAACCGTATGGCAGAATATTGTTCTTCCGCTGGAGTTGGCAGGTACTTTGAAGGATAAGGATACAGCTTTTTTAACCAATATGGCTGAAGAGTTCGGACTGTCTGGTTTTCTGCAGGCCTGGCCGGATGAATTATCCGGAGGTATGAGGCAGCGCACAGCATTGTTAAGAACATGGCTGATGGAAGGGACGGTAATGCTGCTGGATGAGCCCTTTGCTTCGCTGGATGCCCTTACACGCAATCAAATGCAGGATTGGCTGACAGCGGTGTGGGAAAACCATAAAAAAACCGTTTTGTTTATCACCCATGATATTGAAGAAGCGGTTTATCTGTCGGACAGGGTTTACGTCATGCGTTCAAGGCCCGGCAAATTGACCGAAAGCATACCAATATCCTTCAGTAGACCAAGAAAACGAGAAATGCTTTACACCGAAGAATTTCTCGGGTATAAGAAGAAGCTGATGTCTTTGTTGGAGGAGTCATCCAGGGCATAAAAATCGCTACAGGTAATTTCCTCATGCCAACACGAATGATTTGTAGCTATGGCAACAGATTAAAACCGTTATTGGTATTACAATGTAACTATACAAAGTATGAACAACATTAGATGGATATGCAGAGAGGGAGGAAGAAGCGATGAAAAGAAAAGTTATCGAAATAGATCGTGATAAATGTGTTGGCTGCGGCTTATGTGTAAATGCGTGTCAAGAAAGTGCGATAGAACTTGTGGATGGAAAAGCACAGCTAATAAGCGAGGAGTATTGCGACGGTTTGGGAAATTGCCTGCCGGAATGCCCTACCGGTGCGATTCGGTTGGTGGATAGAGAAGCGAAACCGTATAACCAGGAATCGGTCATGGAGAGAATGAAGGATCAGAAGAAATCATCCCAAGCACCAAGCCCGGGAGGATGCCCGGGACGAAGGGCAATGCGCCTGTCCAGGCCTGCGGCAGAAGAAAAGACCAGGTCTGGAGAAACTTCCACAATGCCTTCCGAGTTGAACCAGTGGCCAGTTCAATTGGGTCTTATTCACCCGCATGCACCCTACCTGGATGGCAGTGATCTGCTGATTGCAGCCGATTGCTGTGCCTATGCCTATGGAAGCTTCCATAAAGACTTTATTTCCGGTAAAATTACTGTAATCGGTTGTCCCAAGTTGGATGACAGAGACAGCTATGTTGAAAAACTGACCGAGATGCTGAAAGCAAACGAGATCAGGAGCATTACCGTAACGAGAATGGAAGTGCCCTGCTGTAGCGGTATCATTGGTATCGTAAAAAAATCTATGCTGAATGCCGGAAAAATTATTCCATACAGAGAGGTTACCATTGGAACGGATGGACAAATTGTAAGTGATGTTTAGCAGACGAAACGAGGGGAGTTTTCCCCTCGTTTTACATTTTGATTATTTTCAAATTCATTTCTATGCACTTCATGTGAGGTTATTTAACTGTTTTTTCGGTTCCCATTCCATTTACGTTTTTGCAATCCAATTGTTTTTGATTCTCGAAAACAATCATCTTTTTGGTAAATAACCCCGACACCTTTTTTACGGGCCGAGCCGCATGGTGCGTTCAAGGTTATCTTGTTTCTTAAATAACCTTGACCCTCAACTCGCGTGCTTTATTGACAACCGTTTTAGGAAGATTGTCATCGCTGATGAGGATGTCAAGATTTGAAAGGTTGCCGAAGGTGAATGCCAGAACCTTGCCAAATTTGCTGGAATCAACCATCATTATCACTTTTTTCGCTTTCTTTATCACAGCCTTTTTAAGCTCACACTCAAAAAAGTTTGAAACCGTAAAGCCATTCTCAAAGGAGAAACCGGATGCCGCCATGAAGGCAATATCAATATTGATGAAATCCAACATCGACATAGAGGTGGGCCCAGAGGAAGACAAAGTGTTCTGGTTTAGCTGCCCGCCAGTGTGATAAATTGTTATTTTCGGTTTCTTTGTGAGTTCCATGGCGATATTAATACCACTGGTCAGGATGGAAAAAGGTTCATCGGGAATTATTCTGGCCAGATACATGATTGTGCTTCCCGCATCAAGATATATGGAACGGCCGTTATCCAGAAATTCAAGCGATTTTTGGGCAATCCCCATTTTTGATTCTACATTTTCAGCTGCGCGCAGTGAATAAGCGTCTTCTTCACCATATATTGAAGTTAACTTTTTAATGCTTACAGCTCCTCCGTGTGTTCTTATCAGCAGTCCATTGCTTTCCAGAAGGGATAAGTCGCGACGGAGGGTCATGGTGGAAACCTGCGGAAAAACTATCTTCAGGTCGGATATTTGTATTTCTCCGTTTTCATTCAACAAGCTCAGGATCTTTTCCTGTCTGTCATTATACAAGCCTTTCACTCCAAGCTGGCGGTAAATTTGATGAAGCTTATGCGATAGCATGATAAAAATTCATTCCGGGCAAAATGACATAAACCGCTTCAGGCATATAAGTCTTTATCAGATTTAAGTTACAAAACTGTATCTAAAACCGTATTTGAATTTCATTCAATACGATAGAAAAAGAAATATATGCTATGACTATCATAACTTATTTGAAAAAAAAGTACAATAGAATTTAAAATTATGTTCCTTTTTATCATTTTGAATGTTATAATAAAACATATCTTTGTTCAAACGAACAATGTTCGTCCGTCAAACTGGAAGCTTTTCGAATAGGATGGATGAACGGATGCCAATCCAGCGAGTATTAAAGTTTTAAAATATGGATGTGCTGGCAAAAGGGAGGAAGCAGCAATGAAAACAAAAGCAGTCCGTTTGTACGGGAAAAACGATTTAAGACTTGAGGAATTTGAACTTGGGAATATTAGCGACGATGAAATTCTGGCGCAGGTTATCTCAGACAGCATATGCATG
>JAAYKJ010000109.1 GCA_012522505.1 Clostridiaceae bacterium | reverse complement strand
GCCCATATCGTAGCATTCCTGCAGCCTCTGCTTGGTAGCATCCGAATTTACCATGTCCTTGAATAATAATACATCCATATGCTGAACAATCTCTTATTATAGCTTTTTGACCTGGTTTTATTGTAAGTTCCTTTGCAGAAAAATAATCATTGCCATATATTATCCATTTATCTGTATATAAGTCATTATCTTCTTCCAAAACCGGTGGCCTGAAATACTTAAGTCTATAATTAGGATCAACATTTTTCTCCCAATCCATTAAGCTTAAGATGTAGTCTATATCGTTTTTCTTGTCATCGGGGCAATTTTCAGCTAGCATATCATAATCATAAACCTCGCCCGATGTTATATTTTCATATACCGAATTTACATCAGAGTTCCACTGGGGCTCATAGGTGAGGTATGAACCAGGTGCATGAAGAACTCCAGGGGGAGTATACCACCCAGTACCAAGTTCAATGCGATAAGCTCGGGATAATTCAGTAATACGAGTATCACACTTAGTATAATTTAGCAAGCGCTCCCGAACTTGGTCTTTTGTTACTTCAGGACTGAATCCAAAGTATGTATGCGGAAAATTCCCTGGCACATTGTTGTACTGAAATGGGTAGTAGTACGCCTCGGGTTTCCCCAGCATGCCTACCCTGGCAGCGTCCTCAAATTTAAGGTGAAGATGGTGGAAAAGCGGCTCTTCATAATCGAAAAATTTTGAATACATCGGCCATGTCCCAAATTTATCCATCAGCGCTTCACCAATTAGCTCATCCTTCAATACTTCGACCGCTTCTTTTAGCGTAAACCTGTCGTTTATATTGTCAGAATAAGAAACATAGCTTAGGCCTTCATCTTCTGCTGCTAGATCACCATTCATACAAAGAATAACACTGGAAAACCACCTTTCTTTTATTGCACCTCGTTTTGTGCCCAATGAATAATAATCATTCGGATGGAGCCTAAGTCTTCGTCCCGGTTTTGAAAATCTTCGAGGTACAAATACAGGAATTAATCTAAAAATGCCTTTGTTCTTTTCAAATGTATTTTTTATAATATCACTTGACATATTATTTTGCTCCTTTCTTTTGAACTTCATATAAACATTTTACTTATTGTTTATATATAAAAAACTTACTATAAACGATTATTTTGCACGCGACAGAGAAAAACGTTTTTCTACCTTACGATTATATCACACATGTATCATCTGTCAATATATGATGGGCATATACCTCGAACAGGCTTAAATAGCGCATTTCACCCGAAAATTTCGCTTTCAATTCATGTGAAGTCTTTTTGATAATAATGTTTAAAACTTAATTGACAAATGAAAAAATAACTGTTATAATTAAAATCGTTTCTAACAGGTAAGTGCATCAGAAACGAATAGGAGGGCAAGAAAAATGGTGTAAATTACAAAAACAAAGTAGTTATACTTGTATATTTTGCAGAAAATAAGCACAAGTGACCAACGGGGAAAAACGTTTAAAGATAGGCGCTGACATTGTTAGAGGCATACAACTATGAAAATAAAAAAAGAAGAAGGGATGATTACTGTGAAAAGGTTTATTTTTGTGTTGTTAATTACCGCAATACTTGTTACGTTAACAGCCTGCGGCCCGACAGGCCAAACTGAAGCTCCATCGTCGACTCCACAAACCCAACCTACAGACGAAACCATTGCACTTAGAATAACATCTTTGACAAGCTTTGGAATGGGTATGGAAAGAAATCAGGAAATTTTCGATTTATATACTGTCACACATCCTAATGTGAAGATTGTATATGAACCAATTGCAGATGATACCGGTTCTGATTGGAACGGATATGTTGCTAAGCTTCAGACCATGATTGCCGCTGGAACTGCGCCAGATATCTTCGACATGGCAACAGAGGGTTTGCAATTGATTTTTACTAATAACCTGGCCCGTCCTCTTGATGATTTCCTCAATGATAGACCAGATATCAAAGCGGAAATATTGGCAGACATTAACCCTGTCTTATATGAACCTTTTACATATCAAGGAAAAACATATTGTTTTCCGATTATGTGGAACAATTGTATTACTCATGTGAATTTAAAACTCTTTGAAGAAGCAAATGTAGATTTACCAGATGAAGATTGGAATAAGGAAGATTTCCTTGCTATATGCGAGAAACTGACGAAAGAAGTTGGTGGACAAAAACAATACGGAGTACTTGTTCCTGCCTATTATTTCGCCAATAATGCTTGGCTATATGCATTCGATGCTTCATTTCTTAATGAGGACATGACAGCTGCGGCAGTAAACTCTGAAAATGCAGTAGAATGTTTTCAATTTATGCACGATCTAATTCATAAATATAAATACGCTCCTGTTCCACAACCGAATGACGATTATGTACAAATGTTGATAGACGGAAAGGTTGCAATGATATGTGCAGGACGTTGGCCTTGTGCACAATATGCAACCAATGATTTTACTGATGTTGCAGTTCAATATAATCCCACATTTAAAAAGAAAGCCAATGTGTATGGAACAGAAGGGTTATTAATATCGAAAGATACAAAGCATTATAATGAAGCAGCGGAGTTCTGTGTATGGTCAGCGTCCCCAGAGTTTATCAGTCAATTCGTTCAGAGTGGTAGTTGCCCATCCCGTACTTCAGTTGGACGAGAAGTTGTCGAAGGCCTTGGGTATCCGCAGAATGCAAAAGTATATTTTGATAGTCTTGATGTTGGTATGAAATCCGTAGAAGCACCTATTGCCTATGCAGATATTGCGACTATATACGATACATATCTTTCAATGATGATGACAGATCCTAATTCTGACATAAAGGCTATGTGCGATAAGATGGCAGACGAAATTAATGCTGCTATACAGAAAAACAAGTAACCAAAAATATTCAATAAGGTCTTATGCGGCCGTGCTTAAAAGCTTAACTGTTGTTAAGCACGACCGCTTCTCTTCTAATTTTGGTTGCATGTAAAGTAAATTAATTAATTTGTTAATCAAATTAATTTGAAAATATTTCTATTGGAGAGAGCCATTATATGTGTAAACTAAAGAAAGCAAGGTTCTTGCGTAATAATAAAGTAAAAGATAATATCACGGCATATGCATTTTTGTCACCAGCAATTGTTTTGTATACTTTGTTTATCGGAGGCCCTGTCATTGCAACTGTTGTGTTAAGTTTATTCAAATATAACTTATTAGTGAGCCCACAATTTGTAGGTTTACAAAATTTTAAAATTTTATTCTCCGATCCGCTTACTTGGCAGGTGATTGGGAATACAATGCTCTTTACAGCTGTTTTGGTTCCGATACATGTAATAATAGGATTGCTATTAGCGTCTTTAGTCAGCCATGAACGTAACCCATTTTTAAAATATATATATAGAACATCAGTCTATTTCCCCTCTATATTAACAACGGCATCTGTAGCCGTAGCTTGGTACTATATGTTTAACTATGATTATGGCGTATTTAATTGGATTTTAAAATCAATCGGATTGGAAAGCATACCTTGGTTGACTTCTCCAAGATGGGTTGTGTTAACAATTTCATTATTCAGCTTGTGGAAGTTTGTCGGTACACCTTTTCTGTATTATTTGATTGGATTGCAAAATATACCATCGGGTTACTATGATGCAGCCAAAATCGATGGAGCGAACGGAATTCAGACATTTTTCCGTATAACTTTACCATTGCTTTCACCAACAATGTTTTTTGTTATTACTATAACAATAATAAATACATTCCAGATATTTGACGAACCATATATTATTACACATGGTGGACCTGGAAATGCGACCAAAACATTAGCACTGTACATTTATGAAAAATCGTTCAAGTCATATGAGATGGGATTTTCATCTGCGGTAGCGTTTTGCCTGTTTATAATAGTATTTATCTTTACAGCAATACAGTTAGCTCTGCAAAAAAAATGGGTTACATATGATTATGAGTAATACATAATATTGACAAAGAGAGGTAAAACAGGAATTCATCGTTTATAATTAAAAAGGTTAGGCGGTATTTCATAATCCTAGTAATCTTACTACTTGCTTTAGTTTGGCTAATGCCACTTTTATGGATTATATCGACATCTTTACGATTGCCTAAAGATTCATTTTCTCTTCCGCCACTATTTATACCAGTAGAATTTGTCGTGGAAAACTATCGGGAAGTTTTTACAAAGCTACCTTTCGATAAATTTATACTAAATAGTTTGTTCGTGACTGTTGTTGGAACATGTGCTCAGATATGTGTCACAACAATGGCTGCATATGCATTTGCAAGAATAAAGTTTGTAGGAAAGAATGTTGTTTTTTTAATGATACTTGCAGGACTTATGATTCCAATTCAGTCCACCATTGTGCCTAAGTTTATCGTTATACGGCAAATGTCCCTCATAAATACTTTATGGGCGCTAATCCTTCCAGCAATAATAGATCCTCTAGCCATTTTTCTATTGCGGCAGTTTATGATGACGATTCCGTTCAGTTATGATGAATCAGCATATATTGATGGTGCCGGAAGATTTGCTATTTTTACAAAAATAATATTACCCATGTCAATCCCTACGATAGCAGTCATAGTTACTATAAGATCACTCGTTCTATGGAATGATTTTTTCCAACCGTTGATATTTATCAACTCCTATGATTATATGACATTACCTTTGGGTCTGACGGTTCTTAAGGGACATATGGGTAACGGTAGTATTTCTATTGTCCTTGCAGGGGTTGTTTTAAGTTCTATACCACCTCTTTTGATATATATCTTTTGCCAGAAGCAATTGATGAGCTCAGCTGTTTTAGCTGGACTAAAAAGCTAGATTGCAAAATGTAAACCAATAAACAATTTATTATAATATATTAGGGGGTTTTTAGATGCGTTACAGACCGTTCAAAGAAAGTGTTACTACTCACAAAATGCCGCAATGGTATGATGACTGCAAATTCGGGATATTTATCCACTGGAGCTTGTATTCTGTTCCTGCATTTGCAACACCAATTGCAGAGCTAGGGGACATCCCTATCGACAATTTTTGGTATTCATACAATCCATATGCAGAATGGTATATGAACTCCTTGCGTATTGGAAGCAAGCCATATAAAGAATACCATGAGAAGAATTATGGTAAGGATTTCGATTACAATGATTTTGCTGACCTATTTACAACCGAGAAATGGAATCCTGAAGAATGGGCCAAGTTATTTAAAAAAGCCGGAGCAAAATATGTTATTCCCGCTACAAAGCATCATGATGGCTTCTGCTTATGGAATAGCAAATATACAGATTTTAATGCGTACAAACGTGGACCGAAAAGAGATCTTGTTGCGGATCTATGTAATGCAGTTCGTGCAGAAGGTTTGCGCTTCGGAACATATTATTCAGCACTTTTGGATTGGCAGTTTTGCCCATACCCTGTCTACGATATTGGAGAAATAGATGAACCTACCAATTGCACGAAAGCATATGCTGATTACGCATACAATCAATATATGGAACTTATCGATAATTTTAAGCCGGACATACTCTGGAACGACATAGGATATCCAAGAGCTGGCAGGGATGACCTATGGGTTCTTTTTGCACATTATTACAATTCGGTTCCAGAAGGAATAGTTAATGACAGATGGAGCGGTATATGGCTTGACTATACTACAATGGAATATAAACATGGTGTCCAATCACTTGACGAAAAGTGGGAAATGATTAGAGGTATGGGGCTTTCCTTTGGCTATAACCAGTTTGACAAGTATATAGATAAGAACGAATTGGTATGCCTGCTTCTGGATTGCGTAAGTAAAGGTGGTAACCTGTTATTGAATGTTGGACCAAAAGCTGATGGTACAATTCCGCAGGAACAGGTTGACCTTCTGCTTTATCTTGGTGAGTGGATGGATGTGAATAGTGAGGCGATTTATGGGACAAAGCCCTGGAAGATACAGCAAGGTCAATGGGGTAAAGTAAAAATTTACTACACGAAAAAAGGTGACGATCTTTATGTTACATTAGCGCATGTAGGTAATAAAGAAGTATTTATCCCCGGGCTTCGAGATTGTGCTGAAAGAGCACGTGTACTTGGTAATATTGAAGCGGTATTCTCAGATACATCGGAAGGCTTATCAGTAAAGCTGTCTAAATTAGAAGAGGGTGCAGCTCCAGTCACCTTCTGTGTTGAAGGCATTATTGACTAAGGTTTTTATGTAATGCAATATCCGCCGCATGTTATTCATTCGCAGCGGATATTGCATAAAAATACAAAAAGCAATTTCATACGATTAACTACTATATTTTTATGCAAACGCATATTTTTTATCTATGTGCGCCTGTATATATGCAAAAATACATTTGTGATATAATAATAAAACAAAAGGGAATGTAAGGAAAAACACTATGTCGTCAAATATAAAAGATGTAGCAAATTTAGCAGGAGTTTCAATATCAACGGTATCAAACGTTTTGTCAGGGAAAAAGGGT
>JAAYKJ010000108.1 GCA_012522505.1 Clostridiaceae bacterium | reverse complement strand
GCCTTCCCTGTACTCGCGTTACTATGTATCGCAAAATGGATGGTCGGATCCTTTTGGTTGCTGTCTGCCACCACCTGATTCAAAGTCATGTCTGGCGTGTTCCTGAAAACAGTAATGCCATGCCGGAGAAGTTCCTCCTGAACCACATCGCATACCTGCTGCATTCTTTCTTCTTCTGTTCCATAATCACCATAGCCGATGTTGTTCTCCTGAGTGGAAGGACTCAAATATACACTCTTAATCATCCTTGCTTTCCTCCTCTTTATTGATCTGCTCCAACACATCCCTGAGCTTCTTGGGATGGGAAGCCCTATTCTGCCGCTGTTTTCAAGGATGCTAACGCCTTCATTGGGCAGGTAGAAGAAAATCACAGCGGTTCGTACAATGCTACCGGTCTGAATGATATTTGGGTCGATGATGTAGCCTAATGCCCACCAACACAAAGATGAGGATTTTTTATAATCACTCGAAAGCCGATCTCGCTTGACAGCTTCTTTTCCAGTACAGCTACCATTACCCCGGTAATATAGTTTATGGCGACAAAAAACATTAAGTGCATACATAAAACCATCAAGCCCTCCCAGGAACCACCCGAGATATCCACCAAGTGCTGTGAATACCAGTTGAATTGTTTAGCAATGTTTTTCGTTTTGCACCTCAGCCAAAATAAAAACGCCATGTTGTACACGGCGCTGTTTCTTATTCATATAACCTGTGGCTGCTTGTTTTCTCCCTCGTTATTCTTGAAATATAGTCCGAAAGCCGTCCTTTTCTTAGCCTTCCTCCTCTGTCTACTGTGAAGTCCGTGTAAAACCCATTCTTGCCAAACCAGTGGGTTTTCTCTGTAATCGCACACAAGCTGACTGAACCGTTCTGCCTGATGATCACTATCACTGCTTCATCTCCAATGATAATCTGAGACCGGAAGGGTTCGGTGAAGATTTCAATCTTTCCAACATACTTTTTATTTCGATTTCTCTCATTGCTGCAAGCGTTAGCTCTTTACCGGATTTAAAAAATTCGAGGTTTTATTATCGCTTATTAACTTTTCCAATAGATAAAATTCCATCAGAAGTTTTCTTCTTTGCAGACTTAGTCGATTTATCCTTATTACTTTGGGTAGTGACCCCTGGTCCTTCATTCTCAGATATAGGTGAGTAGTTCTTGCAATACTTCCAAAAGTCGCTTCCTAAATCTCTGATAAAACTGCCGTTAATAGAGCATAACCAACTTTCAGTATTACATTTGGTACAGTTATAACATGAATTATATTTTTTATTCCTGATTTTCTCATAGTGGAATCCAAAACCCTGAAACTTCATAGATGGCATTTTGTGCTTCATAAACAGCTCCTTTATAAATAAGCGTTCATATGATACGAAATTTTTTATCTCAAACGTTGATCTTCTTTCCGTCCCACATCATACTCAACACTTTAACTACCTTACATTCTTTATCGGCAATCCAAATGATGACTTCATCACTTAATTTTAGTACTTCAATTACTGATTTTCCAGCTATTGAATTACAATCAATAATGGATTCAAAACCTTGCATTGTTTTTTGAATCTTAAACTCTATTCTGAAGAACAGCTTTTTGGTGTTGTTACTGCTGCTTGTGTACGTTTGTGTTTTAACGCTTATCAAACCACTTGTTTTTCTGAATAACTCTACCCCTTTTTCTGTCGGTCTGATGAGGAGAGACAGTATTCTTGGCTTACTAAATCCGTTTTCTCCTATAGAGAAAGCTATCGTATTCTCGTTCTGCTGCGCCATATCAGGAAATATTTCTTCCATCAACGGTTGTGTTAAATAAATGTCATTACTCATTCTTAACCCCTTTCCTTTCTCAAATAAATAAAAAACCCTCTTATCTGCGATAAGAAGGTCGTTAGTCTTGTAATACCTCTTATCGTTCTTGGCTTTAGCACATTACCAAACTGGCACGCTGCTGTAGGATCATTGAGCCAAATCTCTCCCCTACTCTTGATAAAAGTTTTATGTAGTTAACAATTATATTTTAGCATAAGTTTAAGTATCTGAGAAGATAATATTAATTACTAACTCAACTTTCCCATCTAAAAAGCGGGCTCGAACCTTGATAAATTAATACAAATTTGTTATAAAATATATTAAAGTTCCGTCTACTGTGGTATAATAGAAGTATCAACAAATCCACTAATACCAACGGAAAGAAGGAACTTTTATGAATTCTATTCTAACAGATAATTCAAACGCTGAACATGTTATTTCGTCCAAAATTGATACTTTTTTTGCAAACTTTTCACTCGGCAGCCTTATGAAGAAATCGAATTTTTACATAGAAGGCGGATTCCAGTGCGTTGTTGTTCTCAAGAGCTTCTGGAGACATCCAATTATTACCTGCATAGATTACAGAATTCGGGTTATTCGGATCTCCGATTTTTATCTTGCCTTCATCGACTAAGATATACCCCCCTTAATCCCGTCTGTTGAAGTTGAACGCTGGATGACATACTGTTTAATGGCGCCGGTTCCGGATATCGTTCCGCCCCATGTAAGAGTTACAGTGGTTGATTCGTAAATAGCAGGAGCGGCGTTAAAGATTGTCGGCGGCGTAGGCAGAGTATTTCTGCGGACAGTATTGCTTGAAACAGTCCAGTCCGAGTAGAAACTCTCCCCGGCGGCACCTCGTGTTCTTACACGGACATAAAACCGTATAAATACTGGGGTTAACCCGCCTCTCACCCTTTTGGGTGAGAGGCTTTTTTCGTAAAATCATCCTTTAGAATGATGTTTTTTCAGGCATACTTCGCTAAACTATATGATGAAGGAGGGATAGTGCAAATGAAATCAATCCGCAAACAGCGCAATGGATATGCCT
>JAAYKJ010000107.1 GCA_012522505.1 Clostridiaceae bacterium | reverse complement strand
TGCCGTGTCAGCGGGAACAAGCCTTAATATTTTCAATAACCATTGTGACCGGGTACGCATGGCTAATATCGCACAAACTATAAATGTTCTGCAGGCTATGATTCTTACAGAAGATGAAAAGATGATCTTGACACCCACATATCATGTTTTTGACATGTACCAGGTGCATCATGATGCAAGATTGCTTGATTTTGCGCTTGTTTCGAATCAATATGAATATGATGGCATTAAATTAAATCAAATAAATGCCTCTGTTTCAAAAGCGCAGGATGGATCAGTAAACATGACGATTTGTAATATTGACCATAAGAGTTCAGCAGACATTTCATGCTATATAGAGGATTTTGATAATTTCGGCAGAAATATCAGTGCTACTATTTTGACAGCAGAAAAGATGAATGCAATGAATACATTTGATGAACCTGAAAATCTTAAACCAGTTTGCTTTGATGATTTTGAAGTTAATGGAAATAAAATCAGTATTCATATGCCTGCAAAATCGGTTTTACTAATGACAGTTAGACCATAAAAAGGCAGGTTGGATAGGATTTCTGGAATTTTCGCGACAGGTGATATAGAAATACTGAGTAAATAGAGTTATTCAAAGCAAAAAAAATCTAAACATTTATGTTATTATACCCAGCTTATGTTATTTACATAGCTGGGTATATTTTTGGGGAGATAATCGAATGAATTCAATTGGGAATTGAAACATGTGGTTGCGGGGAAAAGAAAAATATAGGTGAAGGTAAATATGTAATCGCATTCCCGAGAAACTTTTTAAGTCATTATCAGAATTATTTTGAAGTTGTGAATCGAGGTAAAAGGAAAAGTACTTTAAAGACAATATCAAAAGAGCACAAAGGTTTATGTTGCATTGGACAAAAATAATTTTTGTGTATGAATGATTTTACTGTACAAAAGCCGTTATTTTGATTAATATAGGATTATGTCTTAAAAAGCGGCCACGTTTGCTTGTAGCTTGGAAAATTCTTGTTACACAAAAGCAGGACGGTTAAGCGGCCAGTATTACATACAGGAGAATCGCAGTGTGAGAAAACTATTTCAGAAAGACGACGTATTCTATAAAAACCTATTCAAGATTACCATGCCTATCGCGCTACAAAATTTAATGATGTCTTCGATTAATTTCGTCGACACGATCATGATAGGTCAACTGGGTGAAACAAATATTGCGGCCGTTGCCCTTGCAAACCAGCTTTTTTTTCTGGTTGCGCTATTTCTATTTGGCGTAGGCAGCGGTGCATCGGTGTTTGTTGCACAGTTTTGGGGAAAGAAGGATGTAAAAAATATCCGCAAAGTTTTGGGGCTTAGCATAGTATGTTCCGTTGTTATTTCAAGCCTTGCAACCTTGATTATAATGATATTCCCTGAGCTTATCCTGTCCCTTTTTACCAAAGATACTGAGGTTATTCGTATCAGCAGCTCATACTTAAGGATAGTATGCTTTAGTTATATCCCAACCGCAATAAGCTTTTGTTTTGCGACAACTCTAAGGAGCACAGGACAGCCAAAGCTTCCGATGATAGCCAGTGCTGTCGCACTTACAGTTAATGCGGTTTTAAATTACATTTTGATATTCGGAAAGCTTGGAATGCCCGCAATGGGAGCACGGGGAGCAGCAGTCGCCACTGTTATAGCCAGATTTGCAGAGACCGCTATGCTCCTTGGTGCAGTGTATTACTTTAAGCTTGCCCCCGCGGCTTCATTTCGCGAATTATCCGCGTTTAACCGAGACTTTGCAGCAAAGTTCTTTCGAGTTGTTATCCCTGTAGTAATGAATGAGGCGTTATGGTCATTAGGGGTCACAATGTATACCGTCGTATATGGAAGAATGGGTACAAATATACTCGCTTCCATTAACATTTCGTCGGCTATTGAAGGGATTGCTTTTGTGCTGTTTAGAGGCATGGCGAATGCCTGTGCAGTAATGGTTGGGAACAAAATCGGAGAAGGTGATGAACAAACCGCATATATTTATTCTATGCGGTTGGCTGTGCTAGGTCCTCTCCTTGGCGTTGTCGTAGGGCTGATTGTAGTATTGTCTTCTGATCTCTTGCTTTCCTTCTACAATGTTACCGAACAAGTATATAAAAATGCCCGCACCATACTAACTATTTTTGGTTTTTTTATGCCTCTTAAAATATTCAATATGATAAATATCGTTGGTATTCTAAGAAGCGGTGGTGACACAAGATTCAGCCTTTTCTTGGATACCTTTGGAGTATGGATCATTGCTGTTCCTCTTGCTTTTGTCGGCGGGCTTGTATACCATCTGCCCGTTTATATCGTTTATGTATTGGTAAACTTGGAGGAGATCTTTAAATTTAGCCTGGGTCTAAAACGGTTCATATCTAAAAAATGGATTAATAATGTAACATTACAGATGGAAGGTTTATAAACTTGTTCATTTCTCTATCCAGTTGTTTGGTAACCCAAGAAATTTAGCGAAATCGACCACTGCATAGTAATTACTATGGGCTGAATACGATGAAGGTCAACTCCAACATAATGAATGAGGGTTTCGCCGTACGATTGCAAGATTGCACGGTCAATATGGAGAAGCATACCAGAATGCATGCGGAAAAAATAAATATACAAAAAACTCCTTTTGATGTATAAAGTAATTATGAGGAGTTTTTTTGTGTAAAAAATGATATAACAGACAGGAGGTTACCATGAAAGAGTATCCATTATACGGTATTTCCTCTCTGACCGGCATCCTGGCAGCTGTTCTAAACACATTGCTCATTCTCGTTCTTGATTTCACCGTTCCCAATTATGACTTCGTTACACAATATGTCAGTGAGTTTGGCGTCATACCCGGTAATACTTCCACCATTGTATCAATCTGGTGGGTCCTTCATGGCTTGATTTTGATTGTTTTTTCTATTGGATTGAACAATTCCATTGTAAAGGCAGGGTGTTTCTCAATCCTTGGCCCACTTTTTATCTGTTTTTACGGATTATTTGACTCCATTGGCTCGGTCATTTTCCCGATGCTGGAAGGAACCTTTTCCGGGGTGATGCACAATCTGGTCAGCTTTATTGGTATTACAGCAATTATTTTTTCTCCAATTGCTTTGGTTTACCGGTTGAAAAAAGATCCTTCGTGGGCGAGGTTAATCCGATTCACCTGGGTTACACAAGTTTTTTTCTGGATAATCTATGCCATTTGTCTTCTTGCATTTATGGAAATCTATTTTACAGGAATCGTTGGTATCCTGCAGCGTGTTTTCATCTTTGCAGCAGATGCCTGGATCATCGTTCTAGGCTATCGTGCATTCATGGTCACTTTAAAGCGTCGGACATGATGAGAAGCCGCCAATGGAATTTATACGATATTACCTGCACCAATCGCTAAACAGAAATAGAGATTCAGGATCCTGCCGGGGTATTGAGAACAACCAAAAAAAACCTTACAATGAAAGAGGACTAAGGTTTAGTTCATTGGTACAGCTTAATGCAGACAACTGGAAAAGAGGTGTGCTGAAAATGAGAGATTACGAAAACATCAACCTCAGACACGAGAACAGAGAAAAACCAAGAGCCTACTACATTCCTTATGATACTGCCGAAAAAGCGCTGGCAGGCGTAAAGGAAGACTCTGCATATTATTGTAGTTTGAACGGAACATGGCGCTTTAAGCATTTTGAACGGGATATTGATGTCCCTGAAGAGATTTCGTCATGGGATCAGATTGATGTACCTTCATGCTGGCAGTTAAGAGGATATGGAAAGCCTGTCTACACGATCGTAAATTATCCGCATCCTGTTGATCCTCCCTATATGCCCGACGATAACGAGTGCGGTGTTTATAACCGGGATTTCATCATCAGTGATACCTGGGGAGGCCGCCAAACCTATATTGTGTTTGAAGGTGTATCCTCTAGCCTGTATCTTTACATAAACGGACGATATGCCGGTAAATCACAGGGCTCTCATATGCAGGCCGAGTTTAATATCACTTCTTTTGTTTCAAAGGGGATTAATCAAGTCACCGTTAAAGTATTAAAATG
>JAAYKJ010000106.1 GCA_012522505.1 Clostridiaceae bacterium | reverse complement strand
GGGGAGCGTTCCAGTGCTTGGGTCTTCCTCTCGGGGGAGCGTTCCAGTGCTTGGGTCTTCCTCTAGGGGGAGCGTTCCAGTGGGTACGCTCCTTTGGTACGCTCCTTTGGTACGCTCCTTTGGTACGCTCCTTTGGTACGCTCTTTTGGTACGCTCCTTACCGTACGGGTTTTGTGTGCAACACACGTATCAACAGCACCTATATGTTTGATAATACCATGCAATATCGAGTTGTTCTATAGAACACATTCCTAGTGCAAAGTTTTTATGAATAATTCAGTATTGCACCGTTATCCCTTAATATCTTTGCAACTTCGAGACTGTCCACGTCAGCAGCATTTATATCTTTGTTCACAGCAACAGACGCACCTACGCCAGCTGCTTCGCCAATGGCCATACATGTCGGCATTACTCTTGCAGAGCTTAATACAACAGCATCCATTGAAATACATCTTCCGCTGAACATCAGGTTACGAATGTCTTTGCTTACCAAACATCCGTATGGAATTCCATAAGCCTTTTCAAGGCGCTTAATAATTGTACCTGCACCGTTTCCATCATGGATATCAATAATATATGAGCCCAGTGCAACGGTATCTTCGGGTATATCACCAGCTACAATTCGATCCTCTGTCAGTTCTTTAATGCCGGAAAAGCGCCTTGTTTCTCGAATGCCGATGGTTGGGAATATGCGGGTGATATAGCAGTCTTCAAATCCGGGTGCATGCTTTTTTAATGTATCAACCAGTTTGGGAATCTGGAAATGCCCTTCTATTTCTGCACGCGTTAAGTCAAATACATTGCTACCGTCAACATTAAGATGGCGTGTACTGTTTACATTGACCTCACCGGGGATTAGACTGTTAATATAAATAAAGGTATCTCTGTCGACAGGTAATTCACCCTTTGCCCTCAGTTCTGAAAACATTTTACGTAATCCTACAAAAACATGGTTTTGCGTTGATTGAATATGTTCTGGGTTGTAATCACTTCCTATTTCCGAATTATCCCATAAAACCATTTGATCCGGGTCATCGGTAATGAATTGATGGAATTTCTCCAAATTAACATTCCCAAGCGTGAACATCAATGTTGGAGGCTGGAGCACACCTGTTCCCTTCTGTCCTTTTTGGAAACGTGCACCTGCAAGAAAGCCGACATCACCATCACCAGTCGCATCTATGATTATCTTGGATTCAACTTCAATGCGGAATCCTTTACCAAACAGGATTAAATTCTTGATGGCACCGTTTTCTACTTCTACATCAACGACTTCTGTATGCAACAGGATTTCGACACCGGCATCCAGGCATTTCTCAAAAGCAACCAGTTTAAATTCTTCATGATTATACAAAGTCACCGAATTATGCATTGGACAACGGCTGTGTCCATAACATGCATTTCTCTCCATTAGCGTATCAACTAATTCCTGTGCAAACCCTCCAGTTACCTGGATACCATTTTTGTCAAGATACCCAAGCAGTGGTAAACCTATTGCCAAATTGCCACCCAGATATCCGTTTTTCTCAACAAGAAGAACCTTCGCTCCCCTTCTTGCTGCGGCAATTGCTGCTGGAATCCCGCCTGGACCGCCCCCAACTACTACGACGTCATATGTTTTTTTAAGTGTATTCATGTTTCTTTGCTCCTTTTTACTGATTAACCAATATATTTTTTCGAACTTTTAGTTAACTGATATATTCCACATTTCACTCGGCTTGTGTAAGATACAAGTAAACAGAATAACTCTTTACCCTAACGATTGGGCAACCCATTTCTAAGAGAACATTTATAAACTAAACAAGTGTCATGCAATATTCCGCAATTTTATATCCAATTTTAGCTATACTGTCTTTTAGTGGTTCAGAAAGCCCTTTGCTTTCATTATGTGTTTCGTATGTAAAATCGCCCTCATATCCAATTTCTTTGAAGACAGGCATAATTGAATGCCAGTCCACAGTTCCGTGGAATGGGAACATATGATCATCAGCAGTACCCCTGTTATCGTTGATATGCGTAGCCTTCAACCTCTTACCAAGGGTTTTTAGTGCTATTGTCTGATCCTTGTATAGCATATTGCCATGTCCGAAATCCCAACAGGCTCCAATTCCTGAATCATTAAATGCATCGATAAGCTCACAAAGCTCATATGCGGTACCTGTAAACCTGTGTTTCTTTTTACTTTCGGTCATATTTTCAAATGCGAGACCAACATTATTCTTTTTAGCCAGTTCAACTGTCTCATGATAAAACTCGATGTTCTTTTTTATATTTGCTTCTGTGTTTCCGAAATCGCTTATTCGTAATTCAACCGGATGCAAAACAGCCCATTTCACACCAAGCATTGAACTTGCTATAATGGAACGTACCATCATTTCTTTAAAATTCTCAAGCGTTTCTGGGCTCTGTTCCTCTAAATCGCCAGGCAGGTAAACCAAGTGCGACTGTGAAAACTCAATTCCTTCTTTCTCGGCTTCATTTCTTATGTTGTTAATTAATTCCTTCCAGTTATCCTTAGCAAGCTCAGTCTGACCTGTCAATGCACGGCAAAAACAGATATCCTGTACTGAAAACCCCGCAGCTTTGCACCTCTTCATTGATTCCAACAAAGAAGTGTATTCACCATTAGACTTGAATCCGAAAAAACCTGTCATTAAAGATATTCTCATTTTGCCTCTCCTTTCACAAAGCCATCTTTTCTTTGCTTTGCCGCCTTTTGGAACGTTCCAAAAGAATTTAAAAAAACAAAAACACAAACCTCTATTATGTTTCTTATGATTTTAAGTTTATCACTTATGTAAACATATGTCAACGGAATACCCCACCGGCAGCTCTGAAGAGTAAATTAAATTCTACTTAACTTCAGTGCTCAGTTATATTTAACATAAATACAATATATTAACATATGCTTTATTTCTTTTTTTTGCTAAAAAGGCTAATCCAATTAGTTCGGATCCCTTTCTATTTATTTATCATGAAACCCTTTTATTCTTATCACATCCTTGCTATAATGGTTTTATCAAGTAAACCTGACTTGTGCAGGTTTTGCTAATTGTAGAATATCCTCGTCTGTTATTTTGCGGGTCCGAATCGCTTCTAACAGTTTCGAGGATATTTCTTTTGCTGTTTTTTTTAATAACCGAAATATACTCAAACCGTTCTCAAACAATTGCAACAGTATGTCCGTAATCTGTGTCAACAGGTAATGATTTTTCATTGCATTATAGTTATGGCTATTTGCATGCTCAATGTAGTATCGAATGTTTTTTTGAGTGTTGAATCCCTGGTTTTCAATTTTCCACCTGCTCCTGCCAACGGCAAGCATGGTTCTGACATTTCTTTCTGTAACCCACATATTTGTAACAAACAGATATTTTCTTTTTTCTCCTTTTTTATTTTCTACTGTTCCTTCAAAGGCATTTACCTTTCTATTGTTGTAGGGGATTTCATTTATCCAAACTACTTCTTCATCTTCACATTTTCCTTCAATTGTCTTAATTTTGGTATATTCATCAGCAATACTCTTTATCCGCCCCTCTTTGAACCGGATTAAATACTTCCACTTGTATTCATCGCATAATTTAAAAACAGGCTCTGCCGCATATATACTATCACCCAGAACACAAATCGGAAGTCTGGGGTATGTGTGTTTAATTTTCTTTACCAATCGGTAAAATGCTTTTAACTCACAATCCTGTTTTGTTACATCCTCTGACTCATTTTCAATAAACTCAGATCCAATACTTAAAACCATATCGCCCACTAAAAGCTTTGCTTCAAGAACATGATGCATATATATTATTTTTGTTTCTCCTGTTTCTTCATTGGTAAGCTTTCTTCTAAGACAGTGTTCACAATGCTTTTCATCAAATTTAAACAACCCGGTTCCATCAAAAATAATCCCCCAATACTTCCCATTAATTCTATAGTCCTCAAAACATCTTTTCTTTAACAGCTCTTTTATCATGTGTGTCCGGATCTTTTCAAGTTCTTCTGGCGGCAGTTCCTCTAAAAAATTATTAATCGTATCGTAATGAGGTAATTCTTCCAGGTTCACATCCAAGGCTCGTTCCAAATTCTCAATAACCAAGTCTTGATTTAATGTGTCTGTCATACTTCTCATCGATTTAAAGTTGAATGCATTTTTCAAAATCATCATAAACAAAATCACGTCTGTGTTATATTTTTTGTAGCTTTTATGCCGGTGGTCAGCTACCTTTTTTAACCACAAATTCATACTTTTAAAAAAATGTTCTTTAATTTTTAAGAACTCGAAAAAATAATTTGTGTTACCCTCAAGCTTCCTCTTGTCTTTTCTTCTAATCAATTTTAAACCCCTCCAAAACATGCTATATACAGCG
>JAAYKJ010000105.1 GCA_012522505.1 Clostridiaceae bacterium | reverse complement strand
CGGTTGTTTTTGAATCTGGATAAGGTTTCTTAGAAAAATAATTTGAAAAAAATCATAAGCCGGGGTATAATAATGTTGTTCATTCAGAGATCTGTCCCGATGGTCCAAAGGATAAGACAGTAGATTCCGGTTCTACTAATGTGGGTTCAATTCCTACTCGGGACGCCACATAGGGCACAGGCAAAATCTTTTTGCTTGTGCTTTTCAATATCTGGATGTACCATTGGTTTAGGTTAGCGGTAACAAACAAGCAATCCTTCACGCTATAGAGATATTACTTGTTACATCAAACCACTGTGGTAATGTTCAGCGAAAGCTGAAAATCACATAGATTCATAGTGAACACATATCAAGCTTATGTGCACATTCTGTTATCAACGAAGCGAAGCTCGTGAGGAATTGGATGAAGGTTGGGAATGAAGAGAATGAGTATCCATTGCGGTATAGATATGGTTGAAATTCAACGTATTAAAGACTCTATCCAGCGTTATGGCGATAATTTCGTTCGTAGGATATTTACAGACGAAGAGATTAAGTACTGTGAGAGCAGGAAAAATGGCCGATATGAAAGCTATGCGGCAAGATTTGCTGCAAAGGAAGCCGTTTCAAAGGCATTGGGGACGGGGTTTTCGCAGGGCGTTACGCTTCAGGGAATAGAAATGGTGAATGATACGGGCGGAAAGCCCAGAGTTATTCTTAACGGAACAACACTGAAGCGATACATTGCCATGGGTGGGGTATCCATGGATATAAGCCTTACCCACAGCCGCAACTATGCCACCGCTTTTGCTGTTTTGCTTACCCGGGAAGATTCGCAGTGAGCCATTAACCAACAAGTGTCAGGTGCTGTTAGAGAGTTCCACCCTCTGGCTGGGATTGCAGAGGATACCATATCAATGGCGGAAGAATTCTCCCGTAATTCCCCGGGGCTGTGGGATTGAGGTATGTCGTTTGGGGACTAAAAATGAGGAACCCGGCTTTTAGAGAGGGACTTCATAAATTTGTGAGGCAATCCACATGAAAAACAAAATTTCTCTGATCCATTGCGCTGATCTTCACCTGGATGCACCCTTCACTGGTTTGGGGCATGGCAGCGTCTCACAGGAACGCCGCAACGATCTGAAAGAGGTATTTGAAAAAATTATATTCCTTGTCCAGGAAAACAACGCTGATTATTTGGTGATATCGGGGGACCTGTTTGAACACCATTATGTCAGGGACTCAACAATCCATTGGCTGAATCGCCAGTTTAAAAAGATTGCGGATAAGCAATGCATTCTCATTCCGGGTAACCACGATCCTTTTGTGTCCAATTCATGGTACAGGAGTTATCCTTGGCACGACAATGTCCGTATCTTAACAACGAATGTACCGGGTTTTATGGACGAACAGAAAGGGGTTTACTTTTATGGCATCGGTTTTAATACCTTTCGGCAGGAACAGCTTCCGGCACTGGTTCCACCACAAATCACACCCGATCGTATTAACATATGCCTTTTTCATGGCACACTGGACATGTCTTTCACGCAAAGCCCATACAACCCGATCGATCGGAGAACTTTGACGGATCTGGGCTTTGATTATTATGCCCTGGGTCATTTTCATAGAAAAAACACAAGTTATGCCAATGAAGGATTTGTGAATGCCGGAAGTCCTGAACCTCTTGGTTTTGATGAGCCAGGGGAACATGGGGTTTTTTTGGTCTCACTGGAAAAAGAAGCAGGACAAATTCGCAGGGAAATTCAATTTCTACCCATTCAAAAACGATTTTATCAGGAACTGGAGCTAAACATACCCCGCATGGAACCAGGCTTCCAGTTGCAGGTTGAACTTATGAAGCTTTTGGAATGCTGCAATCCTGAAAAAGATATCATGAAAATAAGTATTGGCGGAAGAGCGACCCATGAACATAAAATGGACATCATCAGTATGGAAGAATACCTCCGGGGCATTTGTTTCCACATACAGCTGGAGGATCTTACAGAACCTGATTATGATCTGGACGCATTATCAGAAGAAAGCAATATTACAGGAGTATTTATTCGAATGATGCGTGAAAAGATGGACAGGGCTGGCGATACAGAAAGAAGGAACCTTGAAAAGGCTCTTTATCTGGGTTTGGATGCAATTTTCAAGGGTCATATTGAATTGGATCAATATCAATAATGGAATATTTGAACAGAGGCATGAATGATGAAGATTGAAAAGCTTGACATAAAGGGTTTTGGTAAATTTCAAAACCAGGTCTTTATACTGAACAAAGGAATGAACGTAATTTATGGTTCCAATGAGGCCGGGAAATCTACGCTTCAGGCCTTTATCAAAGGTATGCTTTTCGGTTTGAAGGGCGGCAGAAGGGCCAAAGACGGTACATTACCGGACATCAGGCAGTTTAGACCCTGGAGTGGCCATTTGTATGGTGGAATATTGGAATATACTCTGGATGATGGCGGAAGATATACCGTCGGAAGAAATTTTCAAAAAAGCACGGTAAACCTTCAGGACGCATATTCGAACGATATCACCAACGAATTTGCTGCAGGGAAAGAGGAAGGGATTAAGTTTGCCGAGCAGCACCTCGGGCTTTCAGAGAAAAGCTTTGTCAGAACGGCCTTTATCGGCCAGATGCAAAGCTTTGTTGATCCCGAAGGAAAGAAAGTTCTTGCAGAGAGACTTTTAAACCTGCGCCAGACTGGAGACGAAGAAGTGTCTTTCAGAAAAGCGATGCAAGCATTGAAGGACGCCCAGCTTTCTTATGTGGGCAGTGAAAGAACAACAACAAGGCCGCTGAACCTGGTTGAAACACGATTGGTTGACGCCCTGAAGAAGGAACAGGAACTTATAGAGCTCCATGAGAGCAGGATGGATATTTATGCAAGTATTGTTCAGCTGAAAAAGGAAAGCACCAGGCTACAGGCCCAAAGGGAAGAACTCATAAAAGCGAAGAAAATCCTCCTGGAAAATAGGCAAATTGCCGATCAGAAGCGCTTGGCTTTCAAGCTTGGCGAATATCGGGACCAGCTTGTCCGAACCCGTAACGATAGCCAAAAAACCGAAGAAGAGATTGCTGTTCTTCAAGCAAAACTTGAGCATCTGAACGGTTACAATGATTTTACACGCAGTGATGCGAATGAACTGTCATCCAATTATACGCGCTATCAGATCCTCGAAAAGGAACTGGAAGAGCTGCAGCGTTTGAAAACCGAAAATAAGGAAAAGCTGGAACAGGCCGAAAAGATTCTGAAGCAATACAAGCTGTTTGAAACCGAAAAGGAGCGGATCGCTAAGGTTCTTGAAGAAACTCTTTACCAAAAATCTGGAGTTCAGGATGTAATTCCGAAAAGAACCAGGCCAGGGACACAGAAAGTTTTGCCTGCAGCCATCCTTTTCCTGGCTGTAGCAATCCTGACCGAAATCTTCCTGATTCGAAATTACCTTCCGGATTGGGTCAACATTCTTATCTTAATCCTTTGTGCCACCCTTATGACAATATTCTCAATCATACTTTATATCGCAGCGGTCAGACAGAAACAGAGTCAGAAGGAAACATATATTCAATACCAGTCAAAAAGGGCGAATAACCAAAGTCTTCTTAATGAATGGATGAGGGATGTGAAGGTTGAAAACTTGCAGGATTTTATTGGTTTGAAGGCTATGTATGAAAATAACTGTCATGCATGCGTGAAATTAAGATCAGAACATGATATCCTGCAGCAAAGAGAAACAAAACTGCTGACACAGATAGAGGGGCTGAAAACCAAAGTTTCGCCCCTGTTGAACAGGGTAAATCTCGGCTTCAGTTCAGGAAGAATTGCCAAAGAAGATATTCAAGCCTGGACAAATAACCTGGAAGCATGTTTTTCATACATTTCTGATATTCGAGAAATGGAAGGAATGAAATCAAGGT
>JAAYKJ010000104.1 GCA_012522505.1 Clostridiaceae bacterium | reverse complement strand
CGATTTCTCTTGGAGCGTACAGAGCGGTTTTGTTAAGCGATAGAGGTTTTGGTGGTTCAGATACATGGTCTACGAGTTATTTGCTCGCCAAAGCGATTGAAAAAATTGGCTATGTTGATGTGGTGATATGTGGGAAGCAAGCGATTGATGGTGATACAGCCCAGGTAGGTCCCGGAATCGCAGGGCATTTGGATTGGATTCAGGCAACTTATGTGATGAGTGTTGAGGGTGTGGATTCCAATTGCATAACGGTTAAACGAATGCACGAAGATGGATATGATATTTGCGAATTGAGTTTGCCCGCCGTCATTACTGTTGTTAAAGACATCAATACACCTCGTGTTCCTACGCTAAGGGGCAGATTAGCTTCCGATAAAATAGAAATTCCGATCTGGAAACCTGACGATATCGGTACCGAGCAGGGGAAAATTGGGTTGGACGGTTCACCGACAAGAGTGGTGAAAACCGCACCACCGCCGCCAAGAAACACGGTTACAAAAAAGATTGATGGTACGCCGAAAAACTGCGCCAGGGAACTCGTCAAAGAACTACGGGTTCGAAACGTATTATAGTTGGAGGTATGAAGCATGATTATTTCAAATGATACCGACAGGTCGAAATACTCCAATGTTTGGGTTGTGGCTGAAGTTCTGTCCGGAAGGATACAGCCGGTTACCCATGAACTGATTGGTGCGGCAAGAACGCTTGCCGATAAATCTGGATCACAGGTATGGGTTGTCGTTATGGGTTCGGGGATCGCAGGGCAGGCCGGATCATTATTTCCATACGGAGCTGACAAGGTTATCCTTATTGATGATGAAAAATTATCTGGATTTAATGATGAAATTGAAGCAAAAACCATGGAGAGGCTTATTAGCAAATACTATCCCGAAGTCATCATTTTTGCCGCAACGACGCGGGGCAGAGCCCTTGCACCACGTGTTGCCGTGGTTACAAACTGCGGACTGACAGCCGATTGTACCGAGCTGGGGATTGACCCACAGAATGGTGACTTATTACAGACAAGGCCTGCTTTCGGTGGAAATATTATGGCAACCATCCGTAGCTCAAATCATCGTCCACAAATGGCAACTGTACGGCCAAGGGTGATGAAAGCACCTGTTCCGATCCCTGGCAGAACCGGAGAGGTCATTACCGAATTTGTTATGGATGAGGATACAACCGGGGCGAAAAAGATTCTGGAGATCTTCCATAGTCAGGAGTCCACGGTGAATCTTGGTGATGCTCAAATCATCATTGCCGGCGGTAGAGCCATGAAGGGGCCTAAGGGGTTTGAACTTCTGAAGACGCTTGCCGCAAAGGTGAATGGTGCTGTAGGCGCCAGCCGTGCCGCTGTAGATGCGGGATGGATTTCTTATGCACATCAGGTTGGCCAAACAGGGCAGACCGTACAGACAAAAGTTTATATTGCCTGCGGAATTTCAGGTCAGATCCAGCACCTGGTTGGCATGCAATCTTGTGATTTGATAATTGCTATCGATAAAAATCCAGATACACCAATGATGCAAATGGCAGATATCGCTATTGTGGGTGATTTGTTTGAAGTTATTCCGGAAGTCATCGATGAGCTTTCACGTGAATAAATCAGACAGAAACATAGGAAAAGGTTATGAAGGAAAACTTACACTACAATCCTGCTGAAATTGCACAAAAATTTGTTGAAGTGGGTTACAGGAAGATTAATCTTCCTGCATATAAACAATTGATGCTTGGGATTCTTGCAGGCGCATTCATCGCTTTTGCTTCCCAAGGTTCCAATGCTGCCATTCACACCATCCAATCGGTAGGCCTGGGAAAGGCATTGGCTGGTGCACTTTTTACCACCGGGCTTATGATGGTTCTGATTACAGGCGCTGAATTATTCACCGGCAATATGCTTGTAATCGTCTCATGTCTTGAGGGCAGGTCAAAGTGGAGGGATGCATTAAGAAACTGGTTTTTTGTATATGCCGGAAATTTTTTGGGCTCGATGCTCATTGCATTGTTGATCCATTTTTCCGGTCAATTTAATTTCTCTGATGGTCTGCTGGGAGGCTTTACAATAAAAGTCGCAGCCAATAAAGTTGGTTTATCCTTTTCCAATGCATTTTTTATGGGTGTTTTGTGCAACTGGCTGGTTTGTATGGCAGTATGGATGGCACAGGCGTCGAAGGATATCACCGGCAAGCTGCTTGCAGTGTTTTTCCCGATATGGCTTTTTATCACATCCGGGTTTGAGCATTCGGTTGCAAACATGTATTACATACCCGCGGGAATATTTGCTAAAACTAATCACGTGTGGCTGGATGCTGCCATCGGGATGGGAGTTACACCCGAAGCGCTTCATGCGCTAAACTGGCAATCCTTCCTCTTGAACAACCTGATACCGGTTACTCTTGGGAATATTATAGGCGGAACAGTTTTTGTTGGTTTCATATTTTGGCTCTCATTCCTGTACAGAAAGAAGGAAAAATCCGGAGCGGCGGAGAATAATTAAGAAAAAATCCGTTAGGCTGAAAATGAACAACAACTGTTTTTACGAAGTAAAATGCGGTTATGCGTTAATACGAAAGTAATATACAGATGTGTCGTTTTACAGAATAGAAAACGATATGGGGTTTCGGTGGTGGGCTCCACCACTACTGAAGCAGGAACAAAGTTATGCTATGCCTCCTCACTTGTGTCCTTAAAACCAACGAAATTCGCTATGCGGAGCGCTTAGAAGTGGGGGCATTGAAATTTGATCAAACCGTCACAAACGTTGAAGGGGGTTATTATGAAGTTCAAAAGTGATATCGAAATAGCACAGAGTGTGAAGCAAAAGCCCATCGAGGAGATAGCTCAAAGCTTGGGTATCGGCAGGGAGCATTTAGAATTTTATGGCGATTACAAGGCAAAAATTAATTACAATATCCTAAATGATCTGGAATCAAAGAATGATGGTAAGCTGATACTGGTTACCGCAATAACACCAACCCCTGCCGGGGAAGGAAAGACAACGACGACTGTTGGGCTGGGAGATGCATTAACCAGGATTGGGAAAAAGGTAATGATCGCACTAAGGGAACCATCTCTGGGCCCTGTTTTTGGAATAAAGGGAGGAGCTGCAGGCGGAGGTTATGCGCAGGTGGTGCCCATGGAGGACATTAATCTGCACTTTACCGGAGACATCCATGCTGTTGGTGCCGCAAACAATCTCTTGGCAGCAATGATCGATAATCATATCTATCAGGGCAATCAGTTGGGGATCGATACAAGAAAGATTACCTGGAAAAGATGCATGGATATGAATGACAGGCAGCTCAGGTTTATTGTAAACGGCCTCAACGGAAAAGTAAATGGTGTTCCCCGTGAGGATGGTTTCGATATCACCGTTGCCTCTGAGATCATGGCAATCCTGTGTTTGTCAAGGGATCTGGACCACCTGAAGGAAAATCTTCGTAATATTATCATAGGATATACCCACGACGATGAACCGGTGACAGCAGGCCAACTGAAAGCAGCTGGTGCCATGGCCACCCTGCTAAAGGATGCATTAAAACCCAATCTGGTGCAAACCCTGGAACACACACCGGCGTTTATTCACGGAGGACCCTTTGCAAATATCGCTCATGGCTGCAACAGCATCATGGCTACAAAGATGGCATTAAAGCTGTGTGACTATGTTGTAACCGAGGCTGGGTTCGGGGCTGATTTGGGAGCTGAGAAGTTTTTGGATATTAAATGCCGTATCGGTGGTTTAAATCCATCCGCCGTGGTTATTGTTGCCACCGTCAGAGCACTGAAGCATCACGGAGGTGCTTTGAAAGGCGAGCTGTCAAATGAAAATTTGGATGCACTGGAAAAAGGCCTTCCAAACCTACTGAAGCATATTGAAAATATAAACGTGAAATATGGGCTTCCTGCAGTTGTCGCTATTAACAGATTTCCTACAGATACCGATGCAGAGCTCTCACTGATCGAAGAAAAATGCAGGGAGTATGGGGCAAATGTTGCGCTTTCAGATGTATGGGCCAAAGGTGGAGAAGGCGGAGTGACACTGGCACGGGAAGTTATCCGGTTGATCGGGGAGGACAGGCAGGATTTCCGCTATATATACAGTGATGATATGTCGATAAAGGAGAAGATTGAAGCGGTAGTTCAAAAGATATACGGCGGTGACGGCGTAGATTTCTCACCGGTAGCGCAAAAGGAAATAGCGAAGATCGAAGAAATGGGCTTTAAACATCTACCTGTCTGTATAGCTAAAACCCAATATTCTTTCTCCGATGATCCGAAGAAGCTTGGGCAACCGAAAAATTTCAGGGTGTCTGTCAGGAATGTCAAAGTTTCGGCTGGTGCAGGGTTTGTTGTAGTCTTAACCGGAGACATTATGACCATGCCGGGCTTGCCTAAAGTTCCTGCCGCAGAATTCATCGATGTGGATTCCGATGGTAGGATTGCTGGTTTGTTCTGATCTGTACCACCAGCTTCTTTCCCCAAATATTATTCCCAAGCACAAAGGCGATTTGAGCAATAAAACAAAAATGATGTGGAGAGCAGTCTAATCGAAACCGATAACCGTAATAGAGTTACAAAACCAGGAGGTATTGATATGATAATTATTGGAGAAAAAATCAACAGCACCCTGAAGGCGATCAGACCAGCCATTGAAAAATATGATGCCGCAACTATACAAGATATCGCAAAAAAACAGTATAATGCAGGTGCTTCATATCTTGATGTAAATGCAGGAATGTTTACCGATGAAGAGCCTGAAAGACTGACCTGGCTGATAAATACAGTTCAGGAAGTGGTGGATGCGCCTTTTTCCATTGATTCACCAAGCCCAAAGGCAATTGAAGCAGCCCTTAAGGTAAACAGGAATTCAAAGCCGATAATTAACTCCATAACGGATGAAGAAGAACGATACAATGCGATTATGCCGTTGGCGGTTCAATATAATACCGGCATTATTGCCCTGTGCATGGACGATACAGGCATGCCGGAAACAACGGATGAAAGGGTTGTGATTGCAGAAAGGCTTATTGAAAAGTTGACAAAAGAAGGAATTCTTTTGGAAGATATTTATATCGATCCCCTGATAAGACCGATTGGAACAGGTTCGCATTATGGGATCGTAGCGATTGAAACAATACGTAAAGTAAAGGCTGAGTTCCCCGGTGTGCATATTGCCTGTGGACTTAGCAATATTTCCTTTGGCATTCCCGCCAGAAAACTAATGAATCAGACCTTCCTGGTAGCCGCGATGGCAGCCGGGATGGATGGGGCCATCCTGGATCCACTCGACAAAAAGCTGATGTCCTTTATGTATGCGACTGAAGCATTACTGGGGCAGGATGATTTCTGCATGAATTATCTTACAAAATTTAGAGAAGGTGAAATTGAAGTTTAATAGAATTAAGTTAACTTCATATTCCATGTAGTTGTATACTACCCCTGTTCCTTGATCGGTGCAGGGGTATTTTTACGCCGCTGCTCAGTTTTGGCGTCGTAAAGAAACCATTATAGCAACGGAAGCGATTGCATGCAATCGCTTCCGTTATATCGAGGCGGGAGATATGCTCATCGGCTGATTTCGATGTTTTATTCCAGACCTGACCACATCACTGCTGCGGCGTTATAAAGCCCGTGTGCGCACCACTTATCATCTACCCACGGCACAAACCATGCAGCCACCAGCCCTTCATAGGGATCGATGATCAGACATGCTGCACCTGATCCTTCGTGGAAGTATGTTCCCTTTGTGTAAAGAGAAGCCAGATTACACCGCATATCAGGGCCAAGGCCATATTGCCGTAAAGCACCGCCTGCGTTCCAGCAATAATCCCTGACTTCTGTCGTAACATAAAAGTCTGTCATCTTTTCAATCGCTTTTCTTCCCACGATGCGTTTTCCATTATATGTACCCTTGTTCAGCAGCATCGTGCCAAATTTGACCAGATCCAGTGTGGTGGAGAACATGCTGCCGGTTGTCTGGGGAATCTTATCCCATATCCCTCTACTTTTTGGCCCGTTTGCAAGAAAATCCTGCAGTTCTTTTTCCATCATTTCATTTAGGATGAAATGGCGCTTCGCCTGCTCTTTGGTAATGTCGAAACCCGTATCGGTCATTTCACAAGGCTTAATAATATATTCCATAATATAACTCTCTGCTCGCATCTGGCTAACTCGTGCAATGATTTCTCCCAAAATGGCATATCCAAAGCTGCAATATGCCCATTCCTCACCGGGTTCTTTGCGCATTCCGGCAGACAGTGCCGCTTCTATCCAGTTATCTCCTTCAGACATGGCAATGAAATCCCAGTGACTTTTGAAGTACCGGTTGTCAAAGGTTCCCGGATCTGAGGGCATACCGGAGGTATGGGACAAAAGATGAGCTATGTTGATTTTATCGAAGGGTGGATATTTAAATTCTTCGATAAACTCACCTACCGTCTGGTTCAAACGGAGCATACCGTCTTCAAACAGCTTGAAAATGGCTGTGGCGGTAATAAACTTTGTAATGGAAGCGATGCGTTGAATGGTGTCGGGTTGAACCTGACGTGTGTCATCCTCCCGGTAGCTGAGTTTACCCATGGCGTTATTGGCGAAAACCTTACCATCACGCGCAAGGCAGTACCAGGCACTATAGATTTCTTTTGCATCCATCATTTTTTGAAAGTGATTGTTTAGAACAATTAATCTGTCTGCATTGTAACCGACGTCTGCAGGTGCGTATGGCGTGCTAAAACAAACCATAAATAACCCTCCTTTATATGGATTAGAAGAAAACGATACCATATTATGGTTGATAAATCAATTAAAAATAGTGCTACATATTAGCTATAATTGTTTTGTAGTTACTGTTCAGAGATATCTGATAGATGTGCAATAATAGGAAACAATAGCGTAATGCAGCTTAGGGATGTATAGTCAGGGCGAGGAAATGCAAGCTCTGGTCTTTCAGACATGGTTACATATACATGAATTTATTCTTTTAAAGTCATACTAGACTACAGGCTTCTCAGCGCATCAATGGGGTTTAGCCGGCTTGCCCTTCTTGCAGGCATAAAACCAAATATGATTCCTACAGCAGCTGAAAATCCCATTGCCAATGTATATGTTGGAAGTGAAACAGAGACCCAAACCCCAATCAGCGCAGCAAGAATATTGGCCAGAAGGGTTCCCAGAAGGATACCCGCCAGACCACCAATAATTGAAAGAAAGATGGATTCAATCAGAAATTGAAGCTGTATGGTAAAGGGTGTGGCACCCAAGGCTTTACGCAGACCAATTTCTGTGGTCCGCTCGGTGATCGCTACCAGCATCATATTCATGATCCCAATGCCTCCTACCACCAGAGAAATGGCCGCTATTCCAGCAAGCAGCAGGGACATCATGCTCATGATGGATTGAAAGGACTCGATGATGTCTCCCATGTTGAAAATGGTATAGGCGTCTTCTTTATAGTTGAAGGCCTGGTTCAAAACACCTTTAATGGCCATGACGGTTTCATCAGCGAGGTTTGTGTCATCCAGGAACACATCCAGGCTTGATATGGTTTTAACCCCCAGGCTACGAAAAGCGGTTGTATAGGGAATAACGACGGTATCATTCGTTGAACCAAGGCTAAACCCGGTGGTTGCCTTCAACGTCCCAATAATTACATAGCTTGTTCCGTTAATCGTAATTTTCTTCCCCAGCGGATCGATGGCATAAAAAAGGTCTTTGACAATATTACTGCCGATGACTGCAACCTGGCTTCTGCTTTCCAGATCGAGAATGTTGATAGCCCGGCCTGAGTGCAGAAGATCGGGATCGGTTGTAAAGTAGACATCATTTTTTCCCTGTACCGAAATGCCTTCCATAACATTTCCGTTGTAGACCACAGATGTCTTCCCGGAAATGGTTGGTGAATAACCATGCACATTCTCAAGCATCCCGATGTTTTCTGCTTCATTTATCGAAAGCCCCTGTTTTAAAGGTGTTCCAAAGATATTGATTAGAATCTTGTTTCCTCCAAGCTTTGTAACCTCCGAGCTGATATTGTCGGAAGCACCCTGAACCAGCGAGATCAGTGCAATAATCGATGCCACCCCTATGACAATGCCCAGCATGGTCAAAAATGAACGCAGTTTGTTCTTAACAATATTCATCCAGGACATTTTAATGTTTTCCAGCAGCATCCGGAATCAGCTCCTTTTCGGTTAGCCTACCATCGAGAATATGGACCACTCTACATGCATGTGCTGCAATATTGCAGTCGTGGGTGATTATGATGATTGTTTTCCCATCCCGGTTCAGCTCTTCAAACAGATGAATGATTTGTTGTCCTGTAGCCTGATCCAGTGCGCCTGTGGGTTCATCGGCCAGAAGGAGGGAGGGGTTGGTCACCAGCGCCCGCGCGATGGCAACCCTTTGTTGCTGGCCACCCGATAATTGATTTGGCAGATTACGCATCTTGTCGCCCAGGCCTACCCTTGATAACATCTGTGCAGCCCTTTTCCTGCGCTCCGAAGGTGGTAACCCTGAATAAACCAACGGAAGCTCCACATTCTGCAGCGCGCTGAGACGTGGCAGCAGGTAAAAACTTTGAAAGACAAACCCGATTTCCTTATTCCGTATCCTCGCAAGTTCTGTTTCATCCAAATTTGAAACATCATGCCCCGTTAACAGGTACCTTCCAGAGTCAGGAATATCCAGGCAGCCAATAATGTTCATCAGGGTTGATTTCCCTGAACCCGATGGCCCGAGTACCGATAGAAAATCCCCCTGATGCATGGTCAAAACTACATTCTGTAAAACCTTTATTTCTTCCTCACCAATAAAATAGCTTTTACAGATATCCTGCATGTTCAGAATTTCGTTCATTTTTCAATACCTCCCAAATGAACGTTTCTACCACCATTGGGAAAGAGGAGGCGCTTCAGATCAGTATCCTGCTCATACACAATATCCTCACCGGGCGAAACACCATATTTTACTTCCACATAAGTGCCATCGTTGATTCCGGTTGTTATCTTCTCTTCAATAATTGAATTTTGGGTGTCGATTTTCAGAACATAGGGAAGGTTTTTTTCGTCGAACACGAGTACATCCATGGGAATCTTAACCACATTTTCGGCCTTTTTACTCAATACTTTTACTTCAGCTGACATACCGATGCGGACTTGCCCATCCTGTTCTATATCCATTGCAGCTGTAAAAAAAGTAACCCCATTGACAATCTGACCTTCTCGGGATACATCATGAATTACACCGCTTATCTCCTTTCCAATGGCACCTATTTCAGCAATAGCTTCTTTTCCGGGTTCAAGTGCACCAACATCATATTCATCTGCTTTAAAAACAATCTGTAAATGATCATAATCCACAATGTCTATAATTTGCGATCCAGGCATGATCTGCTGGTTTTCCTCCACATGGATATTGGTGATCTCACCATCAATCTCGGCCTTTAGCTTGTCACCAGCAGTTGTGGTGACAAGAATATCTCCTGCTTTTACCGGATCCCCTTTGTGCACATGAATACCTTCAATTTGCATCATCTGATTTGACAAAATGACTTGCTTGTTTTTCGCTGCAACATTTCCAGAAAAGGAATAATACGTTGTAATATTGCCAATTTCAGCTTTTACCATTTTGTGAGATGGGGCGCTTGGCCGTATTGCATAAAGCGATACCAAACCTGTCAGCCCCACAGCAATAGCTCCGCCGATTATCCAATTCAGCCTTTTCGATTTTCCTCTTTTCACCACGCAGCCATCCTCCATGCGATATTTTACTATCCATAACAACACGGTCCGAGTCACTCTTGTCCAATTCTTGTGTGATCATAAAATCTGCGGCTATTTACCAAAATGTTTGCCCTTAAAGCGCTTTCTGTGCCATGCGATGTTTAGTTTAACAAAGACGCAGTTTGGCGCACAATTTGCGCAAGCCCTCAATTGAACTGTTTATGCTTATCCGGATGGTTTCACTGTAGAACCAATGATGATATTTCGCTTGAAATCACCAACTCTTAACAAGCTATCTATAGTTTTGTCGCTGGAAAAATTAATATACCTATTGCTTGGAATGAAAGAAAAATGACTATGCAACCGGGTTAAGGGGAAAAGCTCATTCATGGTAGAAGCGTACAGAAAAATAAGGCAGTATGTATCGATGCAGGAATTCACAAAATTCCTCTGCCTATTGTTTTTTTAGCCCTTGCAGCTAAAACACGCTTCCTCTATTCGTGGACTTTAAGGTGCGGGGCCATTGGAGCATTTGATAAATTATCTGGACGCAGAACAAATGAACCAATGAAGGTATTTCAATTATTTATCCAAAAGATGTTGGTGAGCCAGTTTCAACATATCCGGTATTTTAATGCCCTGCGGACATAGCGATGTGCATATGCCGCATTCAACACAACGGTTTGCCCCTTTTTCTTCAGGCATCAGGTTTTCTCTGTACATTTCCTTGTCTACCCAGTGTTCTTTCATCAGGTTCAGGCTGTTATACAGCCTGAATATTTCAGGTATGGCAACGTTACTGGGACATGGCATGCAATACCCGCAGCCCGTGCAGTTTACAGTGTTTTTTGATTCGTATATTGCCTTTATTTTTTTGATGAATTCAAGCTCAGACCCGGACATTGCATTGTATTGTGCATGACTGAATATTTCTATGTTTTGTTTCAACTGCTTCAGTGAATTTACGCCGCTTAATATGCAGGTCACTTCAGGCATGCTGTATAGCCAACGGAAACACCATTCAACCAGTGGGCGGTGTTCATGGTATTCATTTATAAGTCTGTTAACTTCATCAGGTACGTTGTTTACAAGATGCCCACCACGAAGTGGTTCCATGATAACAACTGCCATATCTTTTTCGTGGGCAAATTTCAAGCCTTCGATACCGGCTTGGTAATGTTCGTCGAGAATATTCAGCTGTATCAGAGTCATATCCCAATTAAAGCTATCGACAATTTCTTTGAAGGACGACGATGAACCATGGAATGAAAAGCCCTTATGCTTTATTTTCCCTTTCTGGATCATCTTATCAAGAAAGGTGAGGCCATCATGCATTTGTATCCTTTTCCAGTTATCGTGACCCAGATTGTGCAAAATATATACATCAATATAGTCAACGCCTAGCCGAATAAGCTCTTCATCAAGATATTTTTCAAAATCCGCATGTTTCCTGATTTGCCACATAGGGCTTTTCGTTGCTACGATAGCCTTCTTTCTATAACCATCCTTTAAGGCCTTACCAAGAATGAATTCGCTGTTTTTGTAAATATAGGCTGTATCCAAATAATTCACACCGTTGTCCAACGCATATCGAACCATTGCTATAGCTTCATTCATATCAGAAGGAAACCTCATACATCCAAGACCGAAACGTGATACGGTAAGTCCGGTTTTTCCATAAGATACATACTGCATTTAAATACCCCCAATATCATCATATGTAAATGGTGTTTTTGCTTGCAAAATACGCCGTAAGCATTTTATCAAATGCTACTTCAGTAACCGGTCGAGGCTTGTGGTGCGTTCCAGTTGGTACGCACCGCCAGTGGTGGATTGAAACCCATCAGACACCTCTATTCATTATAGCATAGGTTGTCTGAATAAAGTAACTACTACCTTCCTTGACTTCGCCCGGTTTTGTGCTATGATATATAGGCAGTGCCTTTTACAGGCATTATATATTTCCTGTTTACGTCTTTACGTCATCTCCGAATTCCCTGAAAGAAACGG
>JAAYKJ010000103.1 GCA_012522505.1 Clostridiaceae bacterium | reverse complement strand
TTTGCAAGAGCTGTATAGTTCGGCTCAAGCGTTTTTAACGCAGAGCGTTAAAAGACGCAACATTAATGTAGTGCATTTTGCAAAGCAAAAGCACTATCAAGCCGAAACTCACAAAAATGCTTTTAAAATATTAGTTTGTCGCATTTTTGTTCAAACAGTCGGCTTGCATTTCCTCGCCCTGACTATACATCTCTAAGCTGCATTACGCTAATGTTTCCTAATATTGCACATCTATCCCTCATCAGATACCTCTGAACAGTAACATAGCCTGAACGAATAGATGCCTATAATTGTTTTTTCTCTTTACATTTGGGATAATGGAGAGTATGATAAAAAAGGATTGTTTGAGAACGATTTTTATTTTTGATGTTTTTAAGGGTACAGAAACAATTTGGTTTCTGATTAACAGACCGGTTTCCCGGTGAGAGGAGGTTTTTCAATGGCCGCACGCATTAATGAAAATTTTCGTAACAATACGTACGTACATTCTGATAAACACCTGCATCCCGGGTATATTCCCGTCCTTTAGCTACATTAAAGATATTTCAAGGCTGCAGGTTCTTTGAAATCTGCGGCCTTTATTTATCTCTGCAGGTTTTCAGTGAATCTGTTTATCAAGATGGAACAAGGAGGTTTTCATGAAAAGGATCAAAATCTTAAGGCAATTCATGAAAAGGAATCTGCTTCGCTACTTCACAGCCATTCTTTTTTCCGGAATAGCTGTTCTAGTCGCGGTTATAAACCCGATGATCTTCAGTTTTACGGTGGATTCTGTAATCGGCAACGAGACGATGATGCTTCCTGATTGGCTGATGACTCTGGTTACAAACTATGGAGGCAGAGAAACACTGATGCAAAAGTTATGGATATTAAGCCTTATATACATTGGATTAACGCTGATAACAGGCGTGTTCCAATATCTGAAAGGTCGCTGGGTTTCCATCAGCGTTGAAAATGGGGCGAAAAAAATCCGGGACACAATGTATGATCATCTTCAGCATATGGAATATTATGAGCACGTGAAGGCACAGACCGGGGATTTGACCCAACGATGCACATCAGATGTAGAGACAACCCGAAAATTTCTCGAACATCAGTTGCCCCAGGTGGGTGAAATCCTGTTTACCGTAGTGATAACCCTGATTACGATGCTTTCTATCAATGTGGAACTGACACTCTATTCATTGTGCGTGATTCCATTCATTTTCCTGGCATCCGTTGTTTTCTTTACGAAGGTGAAAAAAACCTTCCGCAAGGTGGAGCAGACTGATTCGGAGATGCATACGACACTCCAGGAAAACCTGACAGGTGTGCGAGTGGTGAAAGCTTTCGGAAGGCAAAGCTATGAAATAGGCAAATTCAAAGAAAAGAATACGAACCACCGGGAACAGGTTAGAAAAATGATCAATCTGATGTCCTGGTATTGGTCCATGTCGGATTTGCTGTGCATGGCACAAGCAGCCATAGTACTGTTTATATCGATTGCATGGGCTGCAAATGGCAGGGTTACCCTTGGAACCGTGATCCTGTTTTCTGTCTATATCAGAAACCTGATCTGGCCTATTCGCCAGCTTGGGCGTGTTATCTCGGATATGGGTCAGGCTTTTGTAGCGCTGGACAGAATCATTGAGGTAATGGATAAACAAGCAGAACCCAAGGAGACACAGGGTATAACACCGGAGATCAAAGGAAATCTTGTTTTTAAGAATGTATCCTTTCAGTATCCCGACGGAACATGCCCGCTTAAGGATATTTCCTTCGAAGTGAAGCAGGGGCAGACAGTGGGCGTGTTGGGGCCGACAGGCTGCGGGAAATCCTCCCTGGTGCATCTGTTGGTCAGGCTGTTTGATTACCAAGAAGGTTCGGTATTGCTAGATGGCTATGAACTGGAGGAGTATGATAAAAAGTGGCTGAGAAGCCATGTGGGTATTGTTTTGCAAGAGCCATTTCTGTTTTCGAAAACGGTTATGGATAATATCAGGTTGGCAAAGCCAGATGCCACCCGGGATGAAATTGAGAATGCAGCAAGAATTGCAGCTATCCATGATTCCATTTCATCTTTTGAAAAAGGTTATGACACACTGGTGGGGGAACGAGGTGTAACCCTGTCCGGCGGGCAAATACAAAGGGTTGCAATAGCTCGCACCATTTTAAAGGAGCATCCAATTCTTGTTTTTGATGATTCGTTAAGCGCTGTTGATATGGAGACCGATATCATGATCCGCGATGCTCTGAAAGAGCGGAGCAAGGGAGTAACCACCTTTATAATCTCCCATAGGATCAATACGCTGGCGCAGGCTGATTTTATTATCGTCATTGATAAGGGGCGGATCATTCAGCAAGGGACCCATTCAGACCTTATCCGTGGTGGCGGCCTGTATGCAAGAATATGGGCAATCCAGAGCTCGATGGAAACGGTCGAAGGAATGGAACCTACAGGGGCCTGATAATAGAGGTTACCTGTTAACCTACCCCATTACCTGAACAAGGAGTGATTTTCGATTATGGAAAATAAGTTTCAGGAAGAAGTATTTTCAAAAGGCTTTAACCTTGAACTATGGAAGAAGTTTATCCATTATGCAAAGCCTTACACGGGTCGGCTTGTTGTATTGACCCTGTTTATGGCTACCCTTGCCGGCGCAGATGCATTAATCCCTTTGATGCAGCGATATGCCATTGATAATTTCATTATCAAACAAAATATAGAAGGCACGATCTTGTTTTATGTGCTGTATTCACTGGTTATCATTATTCAGATGATTGTTGTAAAGCTGATGATTACATCTGCAGGGATAGTAGAAACCGGTATATGCCATGACATCCGTCTGGATGGTTTTGAGCATCTGCAGGCATTGTCATTCTCCTATTATGACACGACACCCGTGGGATGGATGATGTCCCGCCTGACCTCGGATATCTGGAGGATTGGAAACACGCTTTCCTGGGGGCTTGTAGATTTTTCCTGGGGATTTTGCATGATGATCATTTCCTCAGTGGTCATGTTGATACTGGAATGGAGACTGGCATTGTTAACCTTTATCGTGGTTCCGATACTGTTCGTGGTCAGTTTGTTTTTCCAGAAAAGGATCCTGTTCAGTCACAGAGATATCCGAAAAAACAACTCTCTGATTACAGGTGCGTTCAACGAAGGTATTCAGGGTGTGAAGACCACAAAAACCCTGGTAAGGGAAGCAGGAAACCTAAGAGATTTTCAGTCTTTAACCCTTGAAATGAACCGCAAGTCAATCCGTGCAGCCACATTTTCGGCCATTTACATGCCTATAGTTCTGTTTTTGGGCAGCATCGGTGCTGGCATTGCGCTGTGGCAGGGGGGAATCCGTGTAATCGATGAGAGGATTAGCTATGGTACACTGGCTGCGTTTATTACTTATGCCATCCAGTTCTTTTATCCAATCCGGGATATGGCAAGAATTTTCACCGACCTTCAATCCGCCCAGGCATCGGCGGAGAGGATCCTGTCGATGATGGAAACAGCGCCGGAAATCAAGGACAGTAACGAGGTTCTACTCAAGTATGGTCTGAACAACAAGGAAAAATGGCCTGAAATTGTTGGGAATATAGAATTTAAAGATATTACCTTTGCATATAAAACCGGTGAAAGGGTTTTGGAGAATTTCAACCTTTCGGTACGTGCGGGAGAAAAAATTGCCTTAGTGGGTGATACCGGCTCGGGAAAGAGTACGATTGTCAATCTTGCCTGCCGTTTCTATGAACCAACGGAAGGCCAGATTCTGATAGATGGTTATGATTATACGAAGATGCCTATGCTTTGGCTTCATTCGAACCTGGGATATGTGCTGCAGACACCCCATCTGTTCAGCGGAACGATACGGGAAAATATCGTTTACGGAAAGCTAGATGCTACCGAAGAGGATATCATCCGTGCGAGCAAGCTCGTAAACCTGCACCAAATCGTAGAAAAAATGGAGAATGGATATGATACGCAGGTCGGTGAAGGTGGCTCACTGCTGTCTACTGGTGAGAAACAGTTGGTATCTTTTGCCCGTGCAATTATCGCAGACCCTGCCATATTTGTTCTGGATGAGGCTACCTCCTCGATAGATACAGAAACAGAGCATCTGATTCAGGATGCTATAGCCAATATTCTGGAAAATAGAACCAGTTTTATCATCGCACACCGGCTTTCAACCATTCGTTCTGCAGACAGGATTCTGGTGATCAGAGACGGTAAGATTCTTGAAGAGGGAACCCATAGTCAGCTTCTGGCCAGTAAAGGACATTATGCCAAGCTCTATATGAGCCAGTATACATTGCAGCTGGGCGAGGATGAGATACTCGGAGAAATATCCTAATCGTTGAACCTTCCCCGAAAACTACTGAAAATATTAATAAAGTTCATGTACTTTACAGAAACGTGCGGTTCCAGTATCACAAACAAAACCCGGTAGTATCACCGGGTTTTCGCATGGAAAAAAGTGACGGAAAAATTAAAAAGTTATTTATGTGAACCAATTCCGGCGCCTCTTCATAAAGTATAATATGCTGGCGTAAAAAGGAGATGATGCATATGCCGTATATTATGCCGGGAATGCACCGGCTGCCTCCGTTACCGTATTCTTATGATGCGTTGGAACCAATAATTGGCGAAGAAACCTTGAGAATTCACCATGACAAGCACCATAAAAGTTATGTAGATGGATTGAACCGAGCTGAAATGTATCTGGTTGAAGCGCGAAAGACCAACGATCTGGATTATATTAAATACTGGGAAAACGAGCTTGCATTCAACGGCTCTGGACATATTCTTCACAGCATTTATTGGACGATAATGTCTCCAGTCGGTTCGGGAGGGCAGCCCAGGCAACGAACCGTTTACCATGCCAACCAGTACTTTGGAAGCATGGATGCAATGAAGGAGCAGTTTATAGAAGCAACAGAGAAGGTTGAGGGTTCCGGTTGGGGCATATTAACCTGGCAGCCAACCTGGGGACGCATGGAAATTCTTCAGTGTGAAAAGCACCAGAATTTGACCCAATGGAGTGGCATACCCATCCTGGTATGTGATGTATGGGAACATGCCTATTATCTTGACTACCAGAACAAACGCTCAGAGTATGTCAATTCATGGTGGCAGCTGATTAACTGGAATGAGGTGGAGAGAAGGCTTGCCGGAGCTATGAATGGACAGGTGCCTCTTATCATTGAAGGTTGATAATATTGTATTTTCTTTTCACTGAAAATTCTTACGATACAGGTATTGAATAATTATGCGCGCTTGTGTATAATCCCGAGTTTGACAGTTGAAGAATAATAGAGAGGCGATAAACATTGAAATTTCAAGGTTTACGCCTCTTTTTATGCTTTTCAAGAATGTTGTATGGGAAGTGCCCCTGAAAAATTTTTTCTACAT
>JAAYKJ010000102.1 GCA_012522505.1 Clostridiaceae bacterium | reverse complement strand
CGTGGTCTATATCGTACAGGTAACGGCATCTTCATTAACGCAGATTGCAATGGTTCTGGAAACATCATAAGAAAAGTATTCCCCGATGCCTTTCAAGGTCGAGGGGATAGAGGCGTAGTGGGCACGCCAAAAGTGTTAAGCATAGCGTAAGCCATGATACATTTTGAAGCCCCCACTTCTATAAGTGGCGGGTAGTTCACGAATTACAGCCCCAAAAAGTATAACAAACAAGGGGAGAAGAGAATGAAATATAAGGCTATAATTTTTGATCTCGATGGTGTTATTTGTCATACCGACCATTACCACTATCAGGCATGGAAGCATATCGCAGATAAACTGGGGGTTTATTTTGATGAGGTGATCAATAACCGGCTGCGAGGCATCAGCAGAATGGAGAGTTTTGAAATCATTCTGGAAGGGTATGATGGAATTATATCCGATGGCGAAAAGATGAGGTATGTAGCAGAGAAAAATGAAATCTATAAAAAGCTTCTTTTGGATATGTCGCCGAAAGACTTAAGCGATGAAGTGAAGGAAACGCTGGAAAAGCTGAAAAACCAAGGGTTTCGTTTAGCTATCGGCTCTTCCAGCAGAAACGCGGGAACAATTCTCAGACAAATTGGTCTGGCTCGGTTTTTTGACGCGGTATCCGACGGGAACAATATTTCAAAGTCTAAGCCGGATCCGGAGGTGTTTTTACAAGCAAGCCATAGTCTGAATGTCCCCCCAGAAGATTGCCTTGTGGTGGAGGACGCCAGGGCGGGCGTAGAGGCGGCAGCAGCAGCCGGTATGGACTGCGCCGGCATCGGAGACGCTGCTAAAAGCGATCTTTCCATCTACAAATTGAATACTTTTTCAGATTTGCTGAGGGTTGTGCAGTGAACAAGTATTCCTAACGTATCCAGCCATTATATAATCTCCTGCTTCAAAACATCAATAATATTTTCCTTTTTTATCTTTGCGCCGGAATACAGCATCGCTATACCGACGATTACAAAAACTGCAGCAGTGGCAATAAATACATCTGTCCACGGCAATGCAAATGGAAAGCCGAACTTTACACTAAGCGTTAAGTGTATGCCATACATTACAGCAAAACTGATCGGCATACCGAATAGCACGGCTTTCAGGCCATAGAACACACTTTCATAGTTTATCATTTTATTAAAGCCCCCAGGTGTTATGCCTACAGACTTCAGCATTGCAAACTCCCTTTTTCTGAGCGCAATACTGGTTGTTATTGTGTTTAATATGTTTGCGATACATATTGCGGTGATTAGGGCAATAAAGCCATAGGTAAAAACAGACATCAACATAATCAATTGCTCTTGCTTTTGCTTTTGTATATATAGGTTGTAAAGGGAAAAATAGCTTTCGGAAACCGAGTTCTGGATGGATTCAATGCTTTCCTGCAGCTTTAAGGGATTGGTGCTGTCCAAAAAAAGCTGGGTATTCACGCTCCCCGCTGCAATTTCGTTGCCTGCCACAATTTTTTCAAGCGCATCCTCCGATACAATCACATGAAGATTTGCGTAGTCGGCTCCAGGGATAATGCCCATAGGTACTTTATCTGTGAGAACGGCTGTTTTCAAGGATTGCATCTCCACCTCCTCTTCAGTCTCCCAATCATAGAAACGAAGGGTAAGCATATCTTCCTTTTCAAGCTTGATTATTTTCGTTTCAATATACTTATCCTCTGCAATGTCTTTGTATTTTATCGTGTCAACAACGACAGCAGATGGGTTGTTTGCGTCCTTTAGTCTGCTGAAATCAGCTCCAATCTCTTTTGCGTAAGCTTTCAGCGAATCATCATCCAATGCATTGATATGGACCTGGTATTGCATTTTATCATTTTCCAGATCGCCATTACCTTCTTTCAGGAAATCTGCAGCAGAATCGATATCAATGTATGAGATTGCCTCAAAAGTTTTTATCTGTGTTGATTTTGTTATATTCTCAAAAGAGTTGATCTTTCGAATCAAATCTTCCTGAAGTTCGTTCTTTGAATCGTAAAAGGATATCATGATATCGAAGTTTATTCCATCCTGGGCCAGTATAAGAGATTTCTTCAAATTCAGCGTGAATTGGGATACAACCAAAAACAATACAATACTGATAACCAATGAGAATATGGTTGTTCTATACCTGCCTTTATACCTCTTTAGATTCTTTAGCGCCAAATCCGCCTCGATTCCAAATATGCTCCGGGTTAATTTTGAGGTTTTTACTTCCTTTCCTGTGAGTTTCACATCCGCTGTCTGGCGTATGGCATCGATTGCGGAGATATTTGATGCTCTCCTTGCCGGAACCCAAGTTGAAATAAATATCGTGGACAAAGATATCAAAACCGCGATAATGATTGTTGAAGGAAATACCACAACACGAAAATTACCGGAAACCGTTAACAGATTGTTTATGATTGGATTAATAAAAAAGAAAGTAATACCGATACCTGCAAACCCTGCGAGAATTCCGACCGGGATGCTCACAGCACCAATGACGGCACCTTCAAAGAACACCGAATTCCGTTTCTGTTTTTTTGTAGCGCCTACACTGGATAGCATTCCCAAATACCTGGCTCGGTCAGAAACCGAAATGGCGAATGCGTTATATATCAAAGAAACCGAGCCGATAATAATGATAACCATAATGATGGAAGACAGCGTGAAGAGCATGTTCTTCGTTTGGTCATCAGAAATAACGCCATAATACCGAAGCAGCGAATGATTAAAATCCACCTCATCGATTCCGTTCTGCGAGGCTAAGTTTTTGCCATGCTCAAACAATCCCGGATTAACCTTTTTAACGATAACCGATGCGTTTATTGTTTCTGACGAATGGATGAAGCTTTCATCCACATAGGATAATGCGGTGTATCCGGGCGACCAGGCCGGCTCCCATGAAGGCCGTTCCATAATGCCTGTAATGGTATAGGTATTGCTGGTTTCCTTTGACAGGGTTTCCTGAATTCTACCATTATCCTTTTGCAATGCATAGCGTTGGGAGAGTGGCTGCTTGTATTCTATGTCTGCTGAAGAATATCGCCGGCCAATGTCAAAGGTGAGGATATCCCCAATCTTATAATCTACCTTACCGTTTGTAATAATTGCCTCTGATATGATAATTTCGTCAGGTCTTTCAGGAAATCTTCCCTCAATTAATTTGATCGGAAACCTTTCAAAACCATGCTTGTTATATTCCATAATAAAAATATAAGGCTTGTTTGGGTTCTGACTCCCGTTCAGGTATGCGTACCCTGTATCTCTTGATAGAATAACGGTTTTTGTTTCCTCATCATTTTGGATTGCTTCAAGCTGCTCTTTATGAACACCTTTATACAAAACATGCCATTCCCCTTCGTCAGCAATGGTTATCCTTTGCATGAAGTCCAAAAAAGAAATGCCCAAGGTGCATACTGCTGTAATCATCGCCACTGATATAATGGCTCCTAAAATTGTGACGAGGGTCCGTTTTCTATTCAGCTTCAATTGCCTTATTGTCAGCCTGTTTACAATATTCATGAACGGATCACCTCATCCTTTGTTATTTTTCCGTCTTCCATGGTCATAACCCGGTCTGCCTGCAAAGCGATACGCTCATCATGGGTAATGACGATAAGGGTTTGTTTCAGTTTCTTGTTAAACAATTTCAATAACTCTATAATTTCAGCACTGTTTTTACTGTCCAGATTCCCGGTAGGCTCGTCGGCAAGCATGAGGGCAGGATTACCGATAAGTGCTCTTCCAATGGACACTCTTTGCTGCTGGCCGCCAGAAAGCTGATTCGGTAAATAATCCAGCCTATCGGACAACCCCAGTGTGCTGATGATTCTCTCCAATTGATCTCTATCCGGTTTTCTGCCATCCAGAAGCAGTGGCAGGGTAATATTCTCTTTAACGCTTAGAACCGGGATAAGATTATAAAACTGATAGATAAGGCCTATCTGCCTGCGCCTGAAAATAGCAAGTTTTGTTTCATCCAACGCGTAAATGTCTGTGTCTTCAATAAATACTCTGCCCTGGGTAGGCTTGTCTACTCCGCCTAAAATATGCAACAGAGTGGATTTCCCCGAACCGGACGGTCCTACTACCGCAATGAACTCGCCCTTTGTTACCGAAAAAGAAACACAATCCAATGCATTTACGGCTGTATCGCCTTTTCCGTAGATTTTCGATAGATTTTCAACCCGTAAAATTTCTATTTTGATCACTCCTCTTGCTAAACTGATCCTTCAGGTATGGGTAATTCCGAAAAATGACACTTCATCTGCAATGCTCTCCTCAAGCGTTCTTTATGCAATGTACCACAAGAGATTTATCAACACCTTTTAGTGGTAGCAGCGCCTTAAGGAGTGCTTGACAAGCATACCGAAAAAGCCCGATATGATTTCTTTCGGATCGTATATCAGTATATCTGAGGATTATGACTTGCATGTGACAAATTCGGTGACAGATTTGTCACACAACGACTTTATAAAGCTTAATGATAAAATGGGAGCCCTTATCCGTTTTGCCTGATACCTCGATAGATCCTCCCTGACTTTCTATGATACTTTTTGACATGGCAAGCCCAATGCCGATACTGTCATTATGAGCATTTTTCCCTTTGTAAAACCGATTGAAGATATAGGGCAAATCCTCTTTATCGATGCCCTGACCGTTATCAGAAATTTCGATCAGAGTAAAAAGTGAGGTTTCACGAAAAGAAATTGATATCATCCCGCCATCAGGTGTATGTTCCACACAGTTTTTAACGATATTGGCGATGGCTTCGGATGACCAGTTCAGATCCCCCATGAAGCTGACGTTTTCATCTCCGCTTATCTCAAGCGTTTGGTTTTTTATCTCCATCGGGATCAACAGGTGCGCTGTTGCTTTTGTGATAAGACATTTCACATTAACCGGTTCCTTCTTAAATTCTATTGTACCCGCATCAATTTTGGAAAGCTTTAGTAATGACGAAACAAGCCATTGAAGCCTTTCAAGCTGCGAGTTTATATTTTGTGTGAATTCCAGGCGTTTATCCTGGGGCAGGTTTTCATCCCGAATTAGATCGGTCATTACAAACATGGAGGTTATGGGTGTTTTCAGCTGGTGAGAAATGTTTGAGATTGAATCGGCGAGAAAGCGCTTGTCGTTTTCCAAAAGATTGGCTTGCTCGGCCAACATTACCGTTACTTTATAAATTTCACTTTTTAAGATGCTAAGCTCACCCTCGGCATTGTCCCGAATCTCCAGTGAATACTCCCCTGCCGATATTCGTTTCAGATAACGGGAGAGCTCTGCAATTTTTTCATATCTCCACTTTGTGAATGCCAGGGATATCACCGTTACAAACAAGAGAGACAGAAAAGTTACTGCTCCAGCGGTTCTGTCAAAAAAACAGCTGATTACAGTGCCAGTGATTGAAACCAAAGCCAGTAAAGCAAGATAACCTCTAATTTCCCTGTTTCGCAGCAATTCAGTTTCCCCCTTTATATCCAAGTCCCCGAATCGTCTGTATCATTTGGGGATTATGAACATCATCCTCAATTTTCTCCCGTAAGCGCTTTATATAAACAGTCAGCGTATTATCGTTCACAAAATCCCCGGCAAAATCCCACTGGCTTTCCAAAATCTGATTCCGGCTAAGAACTCGACCCTGGTTATGGGCAAAGATTAAGAGCAGTCTATACTCAAGAGAGGTAAGAGGAATCTCTTTGTGCTCCTTAAAAACTTTTGCCTGTGCGGTATCAATTTTCAGGCTGCCGAAATCCAGAACCGTTTTGGAGGATTCTGACTTCTCATATCTTCGGGTAACGGACTTAATGCGTGAGAGCAGCTCCCTTATGCGAAAAGGTTTTGTGATATAGTCATCCGCACCCATGTCGAGCCCCATCACTACATTAACTTCATCATCTATGGCGGTTAAAAATATAACCGGAATATCCGCCGTCTCCTTTATCTGCTGGCATATGTCATACCCGCTTCCGTCGGGAAGATTGATGTCGAGAATAGCCATATCAAAGCTGCTTTTGCTTAATTCCTCCTTAGCTTGTGCTGCGTTCAGGCAATGTGTAACGTCATACCCTTCCTGGTTAAGGGAGTAGCATAATCCGGATGCGATAATTGTATCATCCTCAACAAACAGTATTTTCATATAAAATAATCTCCTTTTAAACTGAAATCCATTTATCAAATGCTCTCAAGCCCCGGGCCTGAAGACCACTGGACAGCACTACACGACGCGACCCGTAAAACAAAGCGCTCTCGGCGCCACGTTTTGGTGTACAATTTGCACAAGCGCTCATTAATCAGGCTTTTACCATATTGCTCCGCGAATCATGGTGACTCAACACTCTTATTCAGCATCCAATTCTCTCAACTTTTGCGTATCTAATTATAACACATTAACTGGTATTCAGGAGTACACCATATTCGTGGTAACTTGCCATTGACTATTCCGCGGCACGACTGTTTTCCGGAAAAGTAAGCCACCGGTATAAACTCGGTAGACAGTCAAATCTAAAATCTTAAAAGTTGCTATAAGAAAAGCAAATCTTAAAACCCTGTAATATAGGTTATCAGCGTATTAGCGGAAAAAATATTAAAAAAAGTATTGCATTCCGCTAATTTTTATGGTAAAATATTACGTGTAAGTAAGCAGACATAACGTACGAGGAGTGGAGACATGGAAGAATTATCTCAAATCCGGCAAAAAATTTATCGTCTGAAT